>JBFEYF010000006.1:0-24498 GCA_041562295.1 Sulfurimonadaceae bacterium | reverse complement strand
TCCACCTGAACATTGTTTTGGTTGTAAGCATTGATAGCGAGGTTGTTTCTCATCGGTTTTCTCCTAGGCAAACTATTTACTAGCTTGTGACTGTTTTATCTGCATGTTGACGGATTCGAAGCCTTTTTGCATCTTTCCGATTGCCGAGTCCGCAGCTGCAAATTGGTTTTGCATCTGTTCATAGCGCGAATCAAGACGTTCCGTGGCGTTTTTCTTCTCGTCACGGGTACGTTTTAACTGCGCTTCGAGCGACTTCTCAAAATTGGGTATTGATCCGTCGGCGCTATTTACTAGATCGTCCAATACTTCGTAGAGTTTAAAGAAAATTCCATCTTCCATCAGATCTTTGCCGTTAAGTGTTTCTTTTTTACCCTGCAAAACTTCCTGGGTCCCTTTGGGGTCGTTGACAACGGCATTTTCAAAAGTAAAGGAGTCAAACTCCATGACCCCGTCCTGGTTAAATCCGATACCCAGGTTTGCTAAAGATTTTCCATCCAGGTTGACCGAACGGATAATAGAGTTGATACTGCTTCTGACAGAGTTGATCATGTTTTCACCCAGAAAGATTCCCTGTTCGTTCTTGTCAGGATCGTACTTGGTCATATTATCCACTTCTGCCATCAGCGCGTTGTAGTTGTTGACAAATGATTGCATCGCATCGACGATCTTCAGGCTGTCCTGGCCGATCTTGATATTGACACGTTTGTTTTCGCCCGTTACCTCTTCGAGGGTAAACTCAAGTCCCACGACCATATCATCGATCTTGTTGGATTCGCGGGTGATCTCGGCACCGTTATAGACAAACTTCGAGTTTTGAGGCTGCTGGAGTTCGTTATAGAGGTTTGTCGAAAGGTTCGTCGCAGGGAGGGTGACATTTTCGACAACTTCTAGGGTTTCGTACTCTATAGGGAGATCTTGACCGGTTTCAGGATCTTTTTTCACCGGCTTGGGTACTTCGACCGTGGTCGTTTTGGGCTCAGTCCGTTCCGGCTGACCCTGGGTCATCTCGATATGGGTATTTTCACCCGTCTGTACGGCTTTAAGCACCATGCGGAACTCTTCGGGGCCTGTTTGCAGTATCGATGCATTCAGGTCCGCTCCGGCACGCTGATTGATATCGCCGACGAGATCACGTAGCTGCAGACCCGCTTTGACATCAAACTCATAAACGGCCTTACCCACTTTGATCTCCAGCTTGGTATCTTCATTGGCGACCGAAGAGTTTTTGCTTTTAAAGGGATCGGACTGGACAATATGCTCCTGTGCCAGCTGTTCCACTTTCAGTGTGATGTTTTGGGGTTCGACACCGTCTTCTACGACAGCTGAAACGCCTTCTCCGATGACACTGGCCGTTCGCTGCAGGTAAAGGATCTCATCTTTGATGGTGGATACGTCACCCTGTGCCGCCAAAAGCAGTTTGGAAAACTCTCCCAATGACTCGATCTTCTGTTCATAATCGGCGATCTTTTTATCGATCGGTTTGATAATGAGTTTTTCATCAGCCTTGCGAAGGTTGTTGATGGTATCCATATTAAGACCGGCATTACTGGCCAGACCTAAAGAGTTGACTCCGGCCATCGCTTATCCCTTCTTATCAAAAAGAAGACCGATAAACTCTTTCATACTTGTCATAAGTGTGACCGCTTCTTCTGTCGGAAAGCGTCTGATGATCTGGTCAGTCTTTTTATTGATAACGGAAACTTCCAGCATCTCAGCCTTGTTATTAAATCCGAAACGCAGATCGGTACTGATCATGCCTATTTGATCATTCAGGTCCGCAATCAGACGCTCCATCTCTTTTTCAGACATTTGGCGTGAGATCTTGGCGTCCATCTCCGCCTCTTTTTGATAGGCTTTGATCGGATCCGCTTTAGGTTTGTCACTGTTTATGCTGCGTCCTGTCTCAGCATAGTTGTTTGACGAAATGTTTTGAACTTCCATAGCGTGCCTCCTTGCGACTTTTATGGTTATACGTACGATCGGCACGTTTTGAAAAAACTTTAACATAAATTTGATTTTTTTTAAATTTTTTTATCTCTTTAGACTATAATGTGCGGAAAAAAACATGAAACAATACTTTCTTTTACTCCAGCAAAACCCCATAATAAGGCGCCTGACACTGATTCAGCTGATAGCCTATTTCGGAGCATGGTTTAGCAACGTGGCTATTTTTACGCTTTTAGTCCAATTCGATGTCTCTGCGTCGGTTATCGCTTTGGTAGCGGCGCTTCATTTCCTTCCCGGGGTTGTTCAGGCACCGTTTACAGGCGTTATCATAGACCGCATCTCGCCTAAACGGCTGATGCTTTTTCTGATTCTAACCGAGATGATCGCCACGGCGCTGCTTTTGGCTGTTACGGACACCTCTTTGTTGTGGCTGCTTTTTGTACTGGTCTTTATCCGTATGGCGGGGGCCAGTTTTTATTTTACGGCTGAGATGTCTTTGCTCCCCAAGATATTGGACGAAAGATCCTTAGAACGTGCCAATACCCTGCACTCCATGGTCTGGTCGCTCTCTTATACCCTGGGTATGGCAATAAGCGGTATCGTCGTCGCTTTTGTCGGTGTCTACACGGCGATCGTTATTGATGTACTCTTTTTCTTTACCGCTTTTTGGATGATGTGGACACTCCATATCGCCGTTGAGATCAAACCCTCGGGAAAACACTTTTTCAAAGAGTTTGTCGACGGCGTCCTCTATTTAAAGAGTCAGCCCAAGATCGTCTCACTGCTGGTACTGCATGCCGTTGTAGGGTTTACGGCACTGGATGCCCTGGTGGTACTTTTGGCCAAACACCATTATGCGGCATGGGTCAGTGTCCCTTTGGCTATCGGTTCGGTTCATGCCGTCAGAGCTTTGGCTTTGATCATCGGTCCGGTACTTTTAAGCAGATATATCAACAAAGAGAGACTGGTGTACCTTTTGCTCTTTCAGGGGGTCACATTTATAGTGTGGGCCCTTCATATCGAAGATTATATCTACAGTATCGTGTTAAGCTTTTTTGTCGGGCTGGCGTTGACGACTCTGTGGGCTTTTACCTATACGCTTATCCAGATCTATACGGATGAACACTACTACGGCCGGGTCATCTCCTATAACGATATGCTTTTTTTGCTGGTAAGCGGCCTGACCTCACTGGGTATCGGGTGGCTTTATGATGCCGGTTTGAGTCTGGCGATGATCACGGTTGTGCTGGGGGTACTCTTTTTGCTGGCAGCACTCTATTATATGTGGATCAAGAAGAGGTTTTTACGTGATTAGTGTAGCTATAATGGGCGGGATACTGCTTAATATCGGGGCTTACCTGACGATGAAAGGGCTGGTCTACCGCTCCGTTTCGGTCTATATCCTTGCCGATGTCTGCTGGATCTTTTTGGCGTATCAAAACAATGATCTTATCGGTATGGGATTTATCATACTGGGGACGGTTTTCGGGATAATCGCGCTTTATAAGATGTATAAAGGGCATATGGAAAAAAACCTGTAGCAGCGTCGGATTTTATTGACCTAAGTCATGAAAAAATCGGGAACTTTTGTTATGATTGCAGCCGTAAAAGGGAAAACAATCTATACAAAAAGGTGTTCAATGAAATTTTTTACAAGAGTATTATTGCTACTGATTGGCAGTATGGCATTTCTTTTCGGGGTAGACGGTTACAGTGTCTATAAAACCAAATGTTCCCACTGCCATGTGGAGATGATGAGCAAAGAAGAGGCACTGAAAAACTTTAAAACGCTCAAGGCTCCGCCGATGGTCGAAGTCTCCAATCGTCTTAAAGAGATGATCAAACTGGGCGAAGATGACGAGGATGTCAAACGCGAACTGGTCCTCACTTTTATCCGTGACTACATCGTCAACCCGAGCCTCGACAAAAGCATGTGCCGTATGGGCGCGTTGGACCGTTTTGATGTGATGCCTTCACAAAAAGGGAAGCTGACAGCCGAAGAGATCAGTGCTGTAGCCGAATGGGTTTATGACCGTTATGAAGGAACAAAGTTTTAAGAGGTTATACTTTCGTAAAAAAAGAAGTTTTTTATGTCTGTAACGTTCCTGGGTGAAGAGGTCTATCCCGAAAAGATCGTCCGTCTTTACCATGCCGCAATCATGACCCTGCCTGACGGAGAAGATGTACAGGTCTCTTTTGAGTGGGCAGAGTCGAAATTTGACCAGATCAATATCACAGGGTTTGTCATCACCTTTGATTACGGGGAGAGCAAGCCCAACCAGCGTGATAAAAAAGAGTTCTTTTTCAGCAGCTTCAAGGAGTTTGAAGATGCGATGAAGGAACTCTCCCATCTACTGGCAGCGTTTCATGCCTCAAAATAGAGATCTCGTCGTACTGCTACACGGGCTGTTCCGCTCAGCTTCCTCCATGAAACGTATGGGTAAGTACCTGCGTTCGCTGGGGTATGAAGTACTCAATATCCAATACGAATCGACCAAGTATGATATCCCGACACTGGCCAGAAAGTGTGCCGCTTTTATCAATCACCGAAAAGATCAGGGCGGGTTTAAAGAGCTGCATATCGTAACCCACTCTATGGGAGGCATCATCACCCGTTCGATGCTGGATCAAAATCTCATAGCTGTTAACGGCAAAGTCGTCATGCTGGCACCCCCTAACAAAGGGGCCGTTATCATCGATAAAGTTAAAAAGTCTCCCTTGATTCCCAGGCTTGTCGGACCCGCCGGAATGAGCCTTGGCACAGAGGCCGACTCACTGCCCAACACTCTGACGGGTTTTGACGCCCCCTTGGGTATTATCGCAGGTGACAGCGCTTTAAACCCTTTTTGGGCGATGATCACACCCAAGCCCTGTGACAGTACGGTACGGGTAGAGGATACGAAACTTGCCTGGATGGATGATCATATCACGCTGCACTACATACACAGTTTTATTATGAGCAAAAAAGATGTGATCCGGCAAACGGCCCACTTTTTAGAACACGCATCTTTTTACAGACACGGCTGATGCTGCGCCGTATTCTTACACTTGCCGTTCCTGCGGCACTCAAGCATCTGCTGGATATGATCCTGGTGCTGATCGACATGCTAATGGTCGGATCGCTTGGGGTTGATCATGTCGCAGCTGTGGGTCTAGGGTTGCAGTTCATGATGGTATTGGGTGTTGTCATGACCCTCTTTTCGGTCGGGGGCAATGCCCTCATCTCACGTTTAAAAGGGAGCGGCCGCATCTATAAGGCCAATATCGCTTTATATAACCTGCTATTGATCGCACTCGGCCTGGCCGTGGCGACGACACTCTTGATCGCCCCTTTTGTGCCGCAGCTGTACCATGCGATGCAGACTACGGCAGAGGTTGCGGCTTTGGGCGAGGCATACTTCGGTACCCTGGCGCTTGGCATGGTCATTATCTTTTTGGATATGCTCTTTTTTACCTACTTTTCAGCCATGGGCAATACGGTTGTCTCCCTTAAGATAAAAGTGGCTTCGGCACTTTTAAATGTCGTGTTGAATTATGCCCTGATCTTCGGACATTTCGGGGCACCGGCTATGGGTGTGGAGGGTGCGGCTATCGCTACACTGCTGGCGACCCTTTTTAATGTACTGGTCTATATCCTTTGGATGCGCGGTCACAACAGTTACGGGATGATCCCCCGCTACTCGGCCAAGATGATCCGGGAGGCGTGGCGTATCGGTCTTCCGGCATCAGTGGAACGGGGTATTGCAAGCCTCTCCTTTATGTTTTTTGTCGCCATCATCGCGGGCTACTCCACCGAGTCGCTGGCGGCCTATCAGATCGGGTTGCGCATCGAAGGGATCGCTTTTATGCCGGGATTTGGTTTCTCTGTCGCGGCTATGGCACTGGTCGGGCAGTATCTGGGGGCTAAAGACAGTGAAGGTGCGGAGCGGGCGGCACTGATAACCAGCTATATCGCCGCGGCCTTTATGGGTACGGTGGGCCTTTTTATGGTCCTCTTCCCGGAGTTTGCAATCCACTTTTTTACCAAGGATCCCGAAACGGTGCGTCAGGCGGCGATCTATTTACGTCTGGTAGGCATATCGCAGATACCGTTGGCTATGATGTTTGTACTCAGCTCTTCGTTGCGGGGTGCGGGTGCGGTACGTGTAACGATGATCATATCGCTTTCGACGCTGTGGAGCCTCCGGATACTCCCCTCCTTTATTGTCTCCTATATCAGCGATGATATAGTATGGGTCTATATCATGATGACCGTTGAGACCTTCGTCAAAGGGTGGCTTTTTTACTACGTCTTCAAAAAAGGGAATTGGAAATCGATAAAGCTTAAAATATAACATTTTTTTATACTTTTCTCTTCATTTGAGCTGAATTGGTGCTATAATCAGATGAAATGGCATCCAAGGAGCGTCACGATGAGCAGTTTTTCCAAACTTCATATTGATCTGCGCCAAATGATACTTGCACTGGAGACGATGGTAGATCTTGTAGGTATGAATGATACCAATCATGCCAAGCGGGTCGGTTATATCGCTGCACAGATCGGGCATAAGCTCGGCTTTAGCACTCAGGACACCCATTTTGTCTTTGAGCTGGGGCTTTTACATGATTGCGGGGTCTCTACAGAACAGATGCACAGTAATCTGGTGAACCATTTTGACTGGGAAGATGCCCATATCCACTGTAAAATCGGGTACAACCTGCTTAAAGGGTTTGAACCGCTTTCCCGGTTTGCGATACCGATCCTTCATCATCATACACCCTGGGAACAGCTCAAAGAGCAGGAACTTACCCCTTTTGAAAAACGTATGGCTAACCTGATCTTCCTTTCTGACCGTATCGATGTGATGGCAGCACCGCACTATAAAAGTGATATATTGCTGGCCAAAGAGGATATTGTCAAAAGTATTAAACACTACAGCGGAGAGTATTTTGATCCTGTACTGGTGGAGGCTTTTTTAAAAGCGGAGTTATCCGAGGCATTTTGGATCGCGCTGGAAGAGCGTCATATCAGCCGCTATACCTGGGATATGGGACAGTTTGAAGCAAAAACGACGATATCGATCGAACAGCTTAAGGGATTAGCGATGATCATGGCCTATATTGTCGATCAAAAAAGCCCCTTTACGGCACAGCACTCTGCACGGGTGAGTGCCTTGGCGCGCCACCTGGCAACAGAGTACGGGTTAAGTACAGAGCAGTGCGCCAAAATAGAGATTGCCGGTCTGCTTCACGATATCGGCAAGCTGCGTACACCCGATGCGATATTGGATAAGCCGGGACCGCTTGATGATATCGAACGTGCCATTATCAATCAGCACAGCTATGAGACCTATGAGATACTCAGACATATCAAGGGGCTCGAAGAGATCGCCAAGTGGGCGGCTTATCATCATGAAGAGATAGACGGCAGCGGCTACCCTTTTCACCCCAGCCGAGAAGAGTTGGGCCCTGAGTCCCGGATCATAGCGATTGCCGATGTCTTCCAGGCTCTGGTTCAGGACAGACCCTACAGAGACGGTATGGATGAAAAAGAGGTGTTGACGATCCTGGACCAGTTTGTCCTACAGGGGAAGTTGGATCCCGATATCACCGAGATCGTAAAAAAAGATCTGCACCACTATTATGAAATCGCCTCCGGCCTCTCTTTTCAAAACAGTGATACCGAAATACCGCTTTATGACCTGGAGGAGTTTTCTCTCTTTCTCAGCGATATACCCCTTTAAGAGACGGAGTGTCAGACGGTTTTGAAGTCGATAAGCTCAACCTGGGCACAACTGCTTTTTAGCAGCTTTTGCGAGCGGGCATACTCTTCGGTGAGTTCCAGGATATCCTGAATATCTTTTTTATCGATCGTATGGGTATAGATCTCTTTTTGCGTACCTAAAGTAAGTTTTATCTTCGGATCGGATGCAAAAAGCTGAAGATTGCGTGATCCCTCTCCGTATTCGCTTTTAATGGCTCGAAGCACTTTCTCAGAGCCAATCAGTTCAGCTAGGGTAATCTCTTTGTGAAAATCATTGTCACATAAAACAGTAAATGCTACTTCCACTTGGCCTTCCATTCTTTTCCTTTAATGTTTTGTGAAGGATAGCAAAAAAAGTGCGCTTTTCAAAAAATGAGGCAAACTGTCATAAATGCCCTTCATATCAGCTTTTGGAAAGTAAAGAAGGGTATACTTCGCTAAAAATTATTATAGAGAAAAAAAGAATGAAACAATCAGATAAAAATCTTATCAACAGACAGCTCTCGACCAGAATCAGTCATTTTGTCAATAACTACTGCCTGGAGGAGGGGACCTCTTATTATGAAGCTTATACAAGGTTGCTGGAACTCTATAAAAGAGATGAAAAAGCGTTTGAAAATTGCATAAACAGCAAAGAGTGTCCCAAAATTGCCTCGTAGATTTCGCAAGATATAAGATAATTTAAAGTACACTTTCAAAGAAATAATAAAAGGAGCGGCTATGAGCCAAAAACATAAGACAAAAATTCAAAAAATTTTTGAGCACCCTCTGTCTGGAAATATCGATATCAAAAGATTGCTCTCTGCACTAGAGCACTACGGTGCGACTGTTGATGTAAGCAACCACGGAAAAGCTCACGTTGTTATGAACAACAAAGAGCATGTACTTCCTCTACTACACGGTGATACACTTTCTAAAGATGAGATCGTTAAACTTCGCCACTTCCTAGAGAGCGTTAACCTAACTCCTGATTCACTTTAATCACCAAACTTCCAGGCAACGATACGGGTCAGTTTCTGGCCCTGTTGCATCGGTATCGTTTTGATATCGGATGCTTTTACTCTCTTTAAGAGACGGTAGATAACTGTCAGATTCTCTTTTTTTGATACCAGTGTCGTAAACCAGCCCACCTCTTTTTGAAACAATGCACTCTCTTCGATCATCTTTGCGATAAAGGCTATCTCCCCTCCCGGATACCACAGCTCATTGGACTGCCCCTGGAAATTGAGTTTGAGTTTTGCCCGGCTGTTTTTGGTCAGGTTTTTGACTTTCCTGTGACTCCCTTTGGATGCCGCTTCTTGGGACTTGTGAAAAGGGGGATTACAGAGTGTCACATCAAAACAGTCCCCTTTTTGTATGACACCTTTGAAGATATGGCTGCTGTGACTTTGCAAGCGCAGCTCAATACTTTTTTTATCGATACCGTTTTTTTCGAGGATCTTTTGCGCCGAATCGATAGAGACTCTCTCTATATCGGTAGCTACAAAATGCCACCCGTAGACTTTCCATCCCAGTAGAGCATAGATGCAGTTGGCACCGGTACCGATATCCAGGGCCCGTATCTGTTTTGATCGGCAGTGTGACACATCATTTTCCAAAAGATCTGCGAGATAGTGCAGATAATCGACACGTCCCGGAATAGGGGGTGTCAAATAACCCGGGGGAACAGACCACCATTTCAGGTCATAAAAATATTTAAGCAGTGCACGGTTTAGAGTGATGACGGCATCAGGATTTGAAAAATCAACAGAAAGTTGGCCGTCCTTTCGGGGTGCAAGGTAGTGTTGCAGTTGCGGTTCAACAGCAACCAGCTTTTCAAAATCGTAAGGTCTGTTGTGAAGGTTGCGCGGGTGCAGCCCTTTGGGTTTGTGTTGCATGGGATCGTTTTTTTGCGTATTATATAGTAATGGAATTAAAAGCCAAAGATAATGAGACGATATATTGGGTATCAACAAAGACTTAAAAGGAGAGAGAAGATGAACAAGAGTCTGTGCATTGCTGTCATAACGCTGCTTTTGATGCAGGGGTGTTCTGTCCGTGTAGGCAAAAAGTTTGCCCTCTCTCCTTCAAGTTCACCGATCGCCCAGCAGCTTCATGCACACTATCAAGAGTGGGAGGGGACTCCCTACCGTCTGGGAGGCGTGACAACCAACGGTGTGGACTGCAGCGGCTTTGTCTACAGGGCATACCGTGACCGTTTCAATTTGCTCCTGCCGCGCACCACGATCAATCAGATCCGGGCGGGATACCGCGTTTCCAAAGCGGAACTGAGTATCGGGGACCTGGTCTTTTTCAAGACCAGCTATCAGACCCGTCATGTAGGTATTTATGTCGGGAAGGGAAAGTTTATGCACGCTTCATCCTCCCAGGGTGTTACGATTTCCCATCTGAGCAATCCCTACTGGAAAAAACATTACTGGTTTGCCAAACATATACCGGAATTGGATACACTGTAAGATAAAGAGTCCAAAATAAAGGCAGGAGATGGCTTATCCCCTCTTTTTTGATACTATCCCCTCTATCGTGATGTATGATCCGCTTTCACAGGCTTTGGGCGTTTCAGGTGACGGCAGGTTTGAATACTCCTATTTGGATGCCGTCAAACTTGCAGGACACTCCTGTCCTACCGTTGCCGGCGCATGGCTTTGTACGCAGTTGGCTTTGGAAAGACTCTATGAGGATAAACTGCCGGTACGGGGACAGATCCGTATAGAGATGCGTGATGCGATTGACAGCGGTACCATAGGCGTGATCGCTTCGGTGGTGACTTTAGTCACCGGTGCCAGCGGAGCAGGGGGCTTTAAAGGTCTGAATGGAAACTTTTCCAGACACAACCAGCTTTTATACGAGCGGGATATCCCTACACAGATGCGGTTTACCCGTCTGGATACCCAGGAAGCTGTCGATATCGATTATGATCCCTCCCCGATAAGCCCGGATGCAAGAGTGCCAGAGCTGATGAAAAAAATATTGACACAGCAGGCAGCGCAAGAGGATATAGAGCTATTTGGAAGGCTCTGGCAGGAACGGGTCTTTAAGATACTTTCCAGTGCCAAAGAGGTCTGTAAGATCACGAAAATAGGATAAAATAGAGCTTACAAAGTCTCACAGTTGATATAAAGGATCATAGAGTATGGAAATGAAAGAGTGCCACTCATTAGAAGAAGTACGCGAAGAGATCGATCTGCTTGATACCCAGATCGTCAGACTCATTGCAAAGCGTAACGCCTATATTCATCAGGCAGCACGTTTTAAGGTGAGTGTGGATGAAGTCAAAGCTGAAGATAGGGTAGCCGATGTTATTGCCAGGGTGAGAGAAGAGGCTCTGCGTCACAATCTCAATCCCAATATGATACAGACAATATATAAGATCATGATTGATGAGATGGTGGAGTCAGAGATTGCGGAGTTCAGGAATGCAAAAAACCTGTAAAACTAAAAGAGATCTACTCTCTTAGTTCAGATACCCTTTTTTAACCAGGCTGGATACATAGTGATAGTTTTTCATTACACGTCGAAAATAGGGCTTGTTTCTCCAGCCGCCGTTATAACCGCTGACGACGTAATAGAATTTTTTACGGCTTTTGCTCAAACGGGCCAAAAGATGGGCAGCAATCTTCACTGATGTTTTAAGATCTGTTAATAAAAGAGAAGCCAATCTTTTATCTGAATATTTCAGAAGGTGTTGTAAAGATGGTGTCAGTTTTGCGATATGACGGGCTGTACCGATTTGGATCTGCATCGGTCCGAAAGAGGCTTTCGTTATATCATTGCCTTTTTCAAAATCACCCAATACATTAATACCTGCACTGCTTTCTGTCAGACAGATAGCACTGAGTGTATTTTCATAGGTCTCACCTTTATAATCAGGAATTTTTTTCGCTACATCACGAACTAACTGTAATGTCTTAAGCTGCTTGGACGAGATGTCAGCCCAAACAAGATTTCCTAAAGAAAAGAAGATCAAAAATCTAAACAAATATTTCTCCTACTGATTTTTATCATAATCTAAATTTATGCCGAATAGTATAAAAAAAGCTTAATGTAATCAATGGAAAAAATATTTATATGATTTTTTTAAGATAGTTTAATTAACGTTGTATCTATTTTATGTAATTTGGTTTAAAAAAGTTAATATTGCAAATAAAACTAAAATTATTTTTCACATCAGTGATTTTGAACACCATAAATAGGGGGCTGATTCTGTTGTGTTTCAAAAATGGACATTTGGGCTTTTTTTGTTAAATTTTAATTTACTGAATATGCGGTTTAAGGTTAGAAGGAGTATAAATCGATTTTTAAATGAGATTAAGTTTGAAGCCTCTTGAAACTTAAATGATTTGATAAATTTATTTGAAAATTAAAGAAAATTTTCAATGATAAGTCAAAATTTGGTCATAATGAAGTGCACCCCGCGAAAGGATGCAGAAGATTTTTAGTAGTTTTCTTTCACAAAAGTTTCGATTCGGGCGATACCCTCTTCGATACTTGCGATATCTGTGGCAAAAGAGAATCTGAAGTATCCGTCGCTACCGAATCCTACACCCGGTACTACGGCAACGCCCTTCTCCTCAAGAAGCTTTTTACAGAAGTTCATAGAGTCTTTGTCCACTTCGGAGATGTTTACAAAGAGGTAAAAAGCGCCGTCCGGTTTTAAAACAGAGATGCCGTTGATATTGTTAAAGAGCTCAACAGCACGGTCACGGCGTTTAACAAACTCTTTACGCATCATCTCAATGTCTGCATCAGCCGAACCGTTAAGACCGGTAATTGCTGCATGCTGGGTAATGGAGTTGATATTGGATGTACTTTGGCTTTGCAGCTTTTTCATCGCTTTAACCAGCGCCGCATCTGCAGCCAAATAACCAAAACGCCATCCCGTCATGGCAACAGACTTGCTCAGACCGTTAATCGTGATAGTGCGTTTGTACATATCCTCATTGATCGCAGCTGCTGATGTGAAACTCCCTTCATAGGTCAGCTTCTCATACATTTCGTCACTTGCGACCATGATATCGGTTCCCTTAAGTACGTCAGCCAAAGCTTCAAGCTCTGCTTTGGAGTAAACGGAACCTGTAGGGTTTGACGGTGTTGTCAAGATCAGCATTTTAGTCTTTGACGTGATCGCATCTTTTAACATCTGTGGCGTAATCTTAAAGCCTGTCTCCTCCGTAGTATGTACCTCTACCGGAGTTCCTCCGCAATATTTGACAAGTTCCGGATAGGTTACCCAAAAAGGTGCCGGGATAATGACTTCGTCACCTTCGGATATCGTTACCTGGAAAAGATTAAAGAGTGAATGCTTCGCTCCATTACTGACAATGATCTGATCATTGCTGTACTCAAGACCGTTATCACGTTTGAGTTTTGTGGCAATAGCTTCTTTTAACTCTTTAATACCGTCGACAGCAGTATATTTGGTAAAACCGTCATTGATCGCTTTGATGGCACTCTCTTTAATCACTTGGGGTGTATCAAAGTCGGGTTCGCCTGCAGAAAAGCTCAGTACATCTTTACCCTCGGCTTTGAGTTCAGCAGCCAGAGTAGAGATAGCAATGGTGATTGATTCAGACAGTGTATGAATTCTATCAGATAACATTAAATGCCCTTAAAAATATTTTATGACATTATAACGAAAAAATAGCCCTGTCAATATCTATAATAAGCAGAAGTAAACTTTTTTATAGCCTGAAGTAATAGCTTAGGTTTTTTGCAGATTTAAAGTAAGTCGTGTCTCTTGCATCATACAGTGCAAAAGCATCATTTTAAGGTGGTCCAGATTCTGGCTTACACTCTCTTCTAAGGCCTTTAGTGTACACTCATGGCACTGTTCTTTAAAGGCGTAATAGATAAGATAAAACTCATCGACAGAACGACACGCTAAAAGATCATCCAAAAGCGGTAAAAAGAAGAGTTTTTTATGATATTTCTCTTCCATCTTTTCAATAATGCTTTTAAATTTATCCAACTCTTTTTGAAACATTATTTCCATGCAGATACCCTTTCATATATAATAACAAAAAATATTGTTTTTTATAGTGTTTGTTTGGGACAAGTGGAAAATAAAAACTGCAAATATTCCTATTGGTAACAACCGTTTGCCGCAGGGTAGTGTGCTGATCAAAAAAGTCCGTTGAAAGCGGGTTGTCCTTCGCTTTCAAGATCCTGTCAATGTATCAATAATACAACGACATATTGCTATAATAAGTGAATTATTTTCATCTGAGGAGCATCAATGATTTACGATTTTTGGAAAGAGTATGAGGAGATGCTCTCTTATGAACAGGCCTCACTTTTAGATTATCGCCTGGATAATATCGCCATCAAACTCAATACCTTTTTTCAAAGGCTGATCATCAAGCATATAGATAAACGCGAGATCAGATTTTATTTGGCAGGTTCTTGTATCAAGTCTGATATGTTTAGAGATCTTGATATGTTTTTCCCCTCGGATGAGGATCGCAAACTGATCAACAGTGCGATGAACCAGGACTATTTCGAATATGAAAACAACTCCTACACCTACAGGTACAAAAACGATATCTATCAGCTGGTCTACCGGGAACGTTTTGAGGGGGCCTCGTTGGAAGATGTAGTGGACGGATTTGATTTTGATTCGACAAAGATTGCCTTTGAGTGTCATTACAATACCCAAAAAAGGCTTTTTACGATTGAGAGATGTGATATGCGTTTTGAGTTTGTCAACTATATCAATACCAAAGTCAACAATCTTTCAAAAGTGAGTCTTAACCCCTTTGTATCGCTTCAACGCGCAATATACTTTTTAAAACGGGGAGATGATGTACCCTATGAGGTCTTTTTGCAGGTCTGTTCCAAAATAGCCGACCTGAAGGTAGAAAACAATGATGATACCAGTGTCTATTTTCAAAACCTGCAGGGAAATCCCAATAAGCTTAACAATATCAAAGAAGCGATTATCCATTTTGTGGAGGATCAAAAAGAGAACCATAAAGATGATCGATAACGAAACGGTATATTATTATGGAAAGTAAAAACAGAGGTTTTTAGAGGTGGTACCACCGGCCGGACTTGAACCGGCACATCCGAAGATATCGGATTTTGAATCCGACGTGTCTACCAATTTCACCACGGTGGCATTAACAATAAGTTGTTGAAGACTGAAATTTTACTGGATTATTCTTAAAAAAAAGGAAGGTTTCCCCAAAAAATGGGGAAATTGCAGGGATTAACCTGCTACGGCGTCTTTTAGTTTTTTACCGACTTTAAACTTGACAGCTGTTGTTGCAGCAACATCTACAACACGGTCAGTTCCAGGAACTTTTGCTTTTCTAGCAGCACGTTCTGCTGTACTAAAAGTACCAAAACCGATAAAGCTAACACTTTTTTTAGCTTTTAATGCATCTGTGATCGTGTCTAAGACAGCATTGATTGCTGCTTCACTATCTTTTTTTGATAAACCTGCTTTAGAAGCCACTTCTTGTACAAACTCTGCTTTTTTCATTGCGAAAAGTCCTTTATATTGGGTTTACAGCTATAATACACATTTAAAAACGAAAAATCAAGTAAATTTGCAAAATTTTAATAATTTCACGCTTCTGTCGATTAGTGCTGTTACATAAGTAAGACAAATAGCATCGTTTTGCTGCTATTTGCAAAATAGCTTATTTGGGCGGTTTTAAGAGGGTGCCCATGCAGATTCTCTCTCATATGTGTTCAAAGCGGATAGAGAGATATTCTGCTGTTTTAGCTGAAATGCTCTTTATAGAAAAGAGTTTTGGATAGTTGGAACTCTAATTGCTTTACTTGCTATAAATCATAGTAAGTTTCAAAAAGAACTTTACCAAGGATGGTGTGCCATGCGTGTTACTCAAGGCTCTTACTATAACAACTTTGATAAAAACAGTCACAATGCCCAGCATGAACTTGATCGTATCAATAAACAGCTGGCATCGGGGAAAAGTATCGAGTACGGATACGAAGATCCGCAGACCTTTATCACGACGATGCGTCTGGATAATGATATCAACGGTATGGAACAGGCCCGCCGTATCTCCCAGCGAGCGGTGAGCTTTACCGACTATACCGACAGTACCCTGACTGATATGAAAGAGGTACTCGATAAGTTCAAAGTCAAACTGGTCAATGCGGCGAGTGACTCTAACGGAAGTGCGTCGCTTTCGGCGATTGCCGATGAGCTCAGGGCGTACCAGGAGCACCTGATGAACCTGGCCAATGCTACAGGTGACGGGAAATACCTCTTTGCCGGTACGGCCTTGGAAAAGCCTCCTATTAATAAGGCCGGGGAGTATCTGGGTAATGACGGACTGCTTAAAGCGTTTTTGGGTGACAGCGTCGAACAGCCCTATAATATTCCCGGGACGGAGCTCTTTTTGGGAGAGAACGGCGATATCCACAGGAAGATCACTACCAACGTCAAGCTCTACAACCAGACGATGAAGCATCCTGAGGCGATGATCGAAGGGGGTGTACCGGAACAGGCCAAGGATGTCATACTCAGACGGGATGATACCGTGCGTGATATGGTAGGGGATGATGATGCCAATACCAAGAATAATGAAAATACCTATTTTTATATCCGTGGGCGACGCAGTGACGGATTTACCTTTAAAGAGCGTTTTGAGATGACCAGTGATGCCAGGGTGCAGGATGTACTGGACCGTATCGGTAAAGCGTTCGGGAATACTCCGCGTTCCAAAATCGTGGATGTCAATATTGATAATGCCGGTTACATAGAGATCACGGACAGAAAAACAGGCAGCAGCAAGATCGATTTTCATATGATCTCATCCCACGAAGATGTAGATAATATCGATATGCTCTCAGAGATCGGTGCGGAGATCCAGACTTACAATAACAGTGACTTCCAGGGATCGCGTATCAACCATACGGTATCGGCGGCCAACAGCCAGTATGACCACCGTGATTTTACGATCAATACGGTACTTAAAGATTATGAAGGCAACTTTGCGACATCCTATACTTTGGTGCGGGATGCGATGCCCCAAGTTACCGATGGGATTGTTTTAAACGGTATCGATGTCGACGGTAATGCGATTCAAAATGTGAAGTTTCCGATAGATGATATGACAACGATGCATGATGTGATGACCTTTATGGAGGATATCTACGGCGGTAAAAACCACGAAGTGGTAGTGCGTCTGTCAGACGGACGTATCCTGTTGACGGACCAGTCGATTACACCGCATGAACCCAGCCGCATGTTCACGACGCTGACGTCGATGGCGGGCGAAGAGAAGATTACGGGGTTTACCTCTTTGTCAGAGATGGAGTATGACCGAGCTTACTGGGAAAAAGACGGTTCTATGTTGAAATCAACGATCCCTCAGATTACCAGAAAGGGTAATGATCGGGCCACCGAACATACCAGGCTGCTGGATGTTGCGGGTGATATCACAACAGTAGGTACGACCCTGGATCTCAAAGGGAAAAACGTCTATGGTATGGAGGTCGATTTTTCCCTTACTCTGGGCGAACATCCCGATTGTGCCTGTTTTTTAGATAACAGCACCGGAAAGAAGTATAATGTCATCGCACACGGCCGTACCACCGACGGTGACGGCATGACCTACCGTCAGCTTTTTGACGTGATCCAGATGATTATGAGCGGGCACCTGCCAAAATCGGCAGATCCGACCTATATGGAAGATTATCTGATCGCATCGGCCAATGCCGAAGATATGGTCGAAGTGAAGTTTGACCAGGCGGGAAAAATTGTTGTCAAAGATCGTCTCAACTCGGTCACACGTATGGAGATGACGATGTATGACAACCAGACCAACGACTTTAGTGATCCGAGGGTACGTCATCCCCTCTTTACGTTTCATGCCAACAATACCTTGACGATCGATGATCCCAAAACGGACTTTTTTGATCTGATAGAAGGCGCTGTGCGCTCGGTGGAACTGGAACGTAAACGCCCGGACGGTGACTCAAGGGATGAACCCAGAAATATCGGGGTACAAAATGCGATCGTCAGTATCGAACACCTTCTGGAACATGTGACCAACAGCCACTCAAGAAACGGTGCCCAGTCCAATGCGATCCGTTTTGCCCAGGAGCGTAACGAAGCGTGGATTGTTAATGCCAAGTCAGTACAGAGTGAAGCTCTGGATACGGATATGGCTGAAGCGACGATGAAGTTCAATCAGCTTTCTAACAGTTATCAGGCGATGCTCTCAACAGTGAACAGGGTCAATAAACTGGCATTGGTCAACTATCTCTAAATATACATTAAAAGGAATACTATTTGAATCCCCGTGATCTCGGACTGATCCTTGCCCAAGGGTTGGTCGTCTATCTACTTTTTTCAACTCTTATTATAGATGCATCTATCGTAGGATCATTCGGACACAAAATAGGAGTGCTTTCAAGGGAAATTTTCGGTCTGATCGCTTACCCTATGTATGCCGTAGCCGTTTATATCCTTTATAGGATCTATCGTACACATACGCTCAATGTCCGCAGTGCGGAAGTGGTCATTGCGACACTGCTTCTTTTTTTTACCCTGCTGATCGTACAGGCACTGATATTGCCCCATGGCCTTGACGGAAGTTTCGGACGCAGCTTTATCGCATTTATGTCACCGTTTATCGGATTGTTCGGTGTCTGGGTTTTTTGGGCTGCTACGACACTGATTGCTGTGGTTATTATGCGGGATATGTCTCTTGTAGAGTTGGCACAGATGTTAAAACTTCAGGCTCCGAAAAGAAAAAAAGCCGCTCAGATGAGTGAAGAGAACAGTAGTAGAGCTTTTGATGAGAAAGAACCTTTAAAAGCGCAGGCTTCAGAGCTGCTTGAAGAAGATGTCGTTCAAGAAGTTTCATACAGTATCTCCTTGGAAGATAAACTCAACAGTATTTTGCCCGAAGATGAAGAGGCCCAGTTTGAGATCAAGCGTCTTAGTGATTCGAAAGAGGAAAATGAACCTCACATGAGTTTTGAAGAGGAAGTGATCCTGACGAATCCTCAAGAAGAGTTCGAGATGCTAATTGAAGAGGAGATTCTCCCGCCTGAAACGGAAGTGATACAAAAGAGCGTCGAACAAACAGAGGTAGTACCCCCTCTCCAGGTCAGTGAAGTTTTAGATGAAGAAGACACCCCTCACCATGCTGTTATTGTAGATGAACTGGAAGAGAATAAAAAGCTTCTGGATGACATTGAAAAGGGAAAAGTTGAAAAACCCAGAGGGTTTGTACTTCCCAAGCTCGATTTTTTGAAAAAACCGGACAAACAGCACAAACTGGATGAAGACCATCTGGATCAAAAGATCAGAAACCTTATTGATAAGCTAAACAAGTTTAAAATAGAGGGGGATGTGGTACGTACCTATACAGGGCCTGTCGTATCAACGTTTGAGTTTAAGCCTGCGGCACATATTAAAGTATCGAAGATCCTTAACCTGCAAGATGACCTGGCCATGGCGCTAAAAGCCAAGACGATTCGTATTCAGGCACCGATTCCGGGCAAAGATGTCGTTGGTATCGAGATCCCTAATGAAGAGGTCCATACGATCTATCTTAGGGAGATTTTGGAAAGTGAAATTTTTCAGAATGCTTCATCACCGCTTACCATCGTTTTGGGACAGGATATCGTCGGTAAACCGTTTGTGACCGATCTGAAAAAATTGCCGCACCTTTTGATTGCCGGTACTACGGGATCAGGTAAATCGGTCGGTATCAACGGGATGATCCTGTCACTTTTGTACCGTAACTCTCCGGAACAGCTGAAGTTTGTCATGATCGATCCCAAGATGTTAGAGTTTTCTATCTATAATGATATACCGCATCTTTTGACGCCGGTGATCACCAAACCGAAACAGGCAATTACGGCACTGAACAATATGGTTTCTGAGATGGAGCGCCGCTATGCACTCATGAGTGAATCCCGCACCAAGAACATCGACAACTACAACGAGAAGATGGCCGAGCAGGGGAGGGAGAAACTTCCCTATATCGTGGTGATTATCGATGAGTTGGCGGATCTTATGATGACAAGCGGCAAAGAGGTGGAACACTCCATCGGACGTTTGGCGCAGATGGCACGGGCCAGCGGTATCCACCTGATCGTTGCGACACAGCGTCCGAGTGTCGATGTCGTGACCGGACTGATCAAAGCCAACCTCCCTTCGCGCATCTCCTATAAAGTAGGGCAGAAGGTAGATAGCAAAGTTATCCTGGATGCGATGGGGGCCGAAGCTCTTGTCGGAAGAGGGGATATGCTCTTTACCCCTCCGGGCACTTCGGGTCTGGTACGTCTTCATGCCCCATGGAGTGATGAGTCTGAGATTGAAGAGATCGTTGAGTTTATCAAAAGCCAAAAAGAGGTGGAGTATGACCAGCGTTTTTTAGCCGCTTCAAACGGGGATGAAAATGCCGATATAACACTTAGTGAAGATTTAGACCCCTTATATGAAGAGGCTAAAGAGATAGTGATCAGTGAACAAAAGACATCGATCTCTTATCTGCAGCGCCGCCTTCAAATCGGGTATAACAAAGCGGCACGTATTGTCGAGCAGCTTGAGGCGATGGGCGTTTTAAGCGAACCGAACGGTAAAGGTGTGAGAGAAATATTATAAAGATAAAGCCTCGGCTTTATCATATTAGAGGAGAGATAATGATCTACCTGTCTATTTTAACCCTGCTTCTGATTGTTACTATAGGGTATGATGTCTACGCGTCTGAGTAGACTTTAATGTGCCAAGGCTCGAAGCGGACACCGAAGGGATTGTTCTTCGGATAGCGAATCGAGATATACCCAAGCTTCATCAACTTCTTATACTCCTGTGTCTTAGCAAACTCCGCTGTAAAGTTTCTGTATCCAAAACCGACTTTCCCGATATCAAAATCGCTGATTCCGTGGTAAGAGTAGCCTGCTGGAGCTAAAGAGCGTGAAGCGATAGAAAGATTCCCGTTGGTCTGAACGACTTTATTTAAAAAGAGATAGGTCTGTTTTACGATATTGCGTACACCGGAGGTCAAAACGACACGGTTACCCATCGCCTTGCGGATCTCGTTATATTTATCCAGTGCTTCACCTTTAAAAAGGTAATGCCCCGAATGGTTAATCTTGGTCAACTCTCTTCGTTTGATGCGATTGGTCATATTGACAATAACTTTTTCACCGTAAAAACCGTAGTTTTGGGCCGCTTCATAAAAAAGCTCTTCAAAATAGTCGATCTCATCTTTTGGAAAACGCCCTACACGGCTGTAGGCAGCAGCAATATTCATCGCCTCATCAAAACTGATGGTGTTAAAGTGGCCGTATCCTACCGTTCTTTGGATACGGTAAAGACGTTTATAGAGTGATTTGAGGACCTTGAACTCTTTAGGTGAAGCGATGATGTCGCTCTCTCTGGGTAAAAGAAATGATTCATTGATCAGCGCATCGGCACACGCCTCCTCCTGAATCAGTTTCAATGTCAGATCGTTACTCTCTTTTTCCAAGCGGTCCAGTGCCTGCAGAGATGTGGCTGATGCGGCAAGCAGTATACCGCTTTTGGTTAGGTTTAAAAAATCTCTTCTTTCCATCTTTTTGATCCTAAAAGAGTGTCGGTGCTTCCGGCTCAACCGCTTTGGATTTTGTTTTTTTCGGTTTGGGTTTAGGTGGGGTGCTCGGCTCTTGCTGAGTCTCCTGCTTGAGTGTTTCGTTGGCCTCTTTGAGCTGGTTTATTTCACCGCGCAGGGAGCGGATATCTTCAAGCAGACTCTCTTTTTCCGATGTAAGCATCTCGTTTTGCATCTTGGCCATTTTCAGCTCTTCAACCAGTGAAAGTGCCAAAGCGTCCAGGGATTTTATCTGTGTTAAAAATGTTTCGATTTTCTCTTCGACCATGATATCGATACCTTAAAGAGTTTAGTGATGAACTATTATAGCAAAAAAGCGGCCAAAATCTGACTTAAATAAAGAAAAAACCGTGCGGGACGGCAAGTTTTCAAAGCAGACTGGTTAGTCTGCTGGATGAAAGCGTTGAGGCTTAACTTCAGTTTTGTACGGCTGCCTTGACTGCATTGAGGTAACTCTCTGTTTTGACACCTGTGTGGCTGTAGGCGATATCAAAAGCGGTTCCGTGGTCAACGGAGGTTCTGATAATAGGAAGGTTGAGTGAAACATTGATACTTTGGTCAAAATAGAGCGCTTTTAGCGGTGCCAGTCCCTGATCGTGATAGATTGCAACGATCCTGTTGCAGTGTTGGAGTGCGTGGGGTGTGAAAGCTGTGTCGGGAACCACCGGACCGAAAAATATATCGGTTCCGATCTTTTTATTGGCTTGAAAAATCGCCTCGGTGATAAAACGCTCTTCATCCCCTAAAACGCCGTTGTCACCGGCATGGGGATTGACGCCGAGCACGGCCATTTTGTTAAAAAGGGTACTTCGGTAAAGGTCCAATAGAAATTGGGTCAGCGCCTTGGCAGTGAGTGAAGGAATGACCTCTTTTAACGGGATATGCTCGGTAAACAAAGCGACATAGAGGTCATCACAGCCCAACATCATGATGGCATCTTTTTTAAAGTGGTGACGCAAATAGTCAGTGTGCCCTTTATAAGGGATACCGGCAAGGCTCCACGCCTCCTTGTGGATCGGCAAAGTGACGACGGCGTCGGTTTCACCGTTTTGGGTCAGTGTGACGGCTTTTTGAAACGAGGCGAAGCTGTAGGCTCCGCTAGATGCTGTCACTTTTTTGGGTTCGATGGATGTCGGTATCTTAAGGGCCATTGTGGCTATGTCCTCAGGCAGGGAGAGGTTTAACAGCTGTGCCGCCTCTTCTAAGATCTCACGGTCGACACAGTAAACCGGGTCACATAAGGAGGCGATGTGTCTGTGCGAACGTAAAAGGATCTCAAGACCGACCCCGTTGATATCTCCTACCGAGACCGCAATTTTTTTCACGCTATGAGGGCCTTCATCTCTTTGACAGCTGCTTCCAGCCCAGTGTAGACAGAGCGTGCGACGATACTTTGTCCGATATTGAGCTCTTCGATCTCACTGATTTTTAAAATCTCATCAAGGTTATGATAGTTCAAACCATGTCCGGCTGCGACTTCAAGTTTGAGTTCAGCCGCTTTCTTCGCTCCTTTTTGAAGCTGGGCGATGCTCTCATTGAGTGCATCATTGAGTTCAGATCGGCTAAGTGATTCCAGGCTTTTGATCGAGTGGATGGAGCGTGACAGGTTTGTATGAAGCATGGCATATAGGTTGGCATAGGTGCCGGTATGCAGTTCGATCATATCAACAGGAAGTTGTGCCGAAGCCTCGATCGTTTTGATATCCGGATCGATAAAGAGTGATACCGCGATATCCGCCTGGCGCAGTTTGGATACGGCAGCTTCCAGTCGTTTGGACTGACCGATGACATCCAGGCCGCCCTCCGTGGTTACCTCTTCCCGTTTTTCGGGTACCAGGGTCGCCCGGTGAGGTTTGAGGCTGCATACGATATCGATGATCTCTTCATCCAGTGAGCACTCAAGGTTGACCGGTAAAAAAGAGTTTTCGATGATTCTTTTGGCATCTTCATCCGTAATATGGCGGCGATCTTCTCTTAAGTGGATCGTGATCTGGTCCCCTCCGGCGCGCTTGACAATACCCAAAGCATCCATCGGGTCAGGATCGTTAACTAAACGTGCATTGCGCAGTACGGCGATGTGATCGATATTGACACCCAGTTTCATAAAATTATCTTCCTTTTTTATTATCTTGCAAATATACGGCAAAGGAACGTGTTCCCTTAACCTGCGATGACTCTGCCTCCGCTTTGGCAGCGGACAATGTTACTGGCGACTCTTTTAATTTCTAAATTATACGGCAAAGAGGCTTGATGCCTTATTTACCGCGCTTGTGATAAAACTCTTTTCTAAAGGCCTCAAAGCGTCCCTCAAGGATCGCCTCCCGCGCCTGTCCGACCAGGGTCAGGTAGTAGTGGAGATTGTGAATGGAAGCTAAACGGCCGTAGCTGATCTCCTGGGCTCTAAAGAGGTGGTTCATATAGGCTCGGGAGTAGCGCTTACAGGTAAGGCAGTCACATTCTGGATCGATCGGAGCCGCATCGGTTTTAAAACGTGCCGCCTTGATGCTGATACGTCCGAACGAGGTAAAGAGAGTGCCGTTACGGGCATTTCTTGTCGGCATAACACAGTCAAACATATCGACACCGCGGTAGATGTTTTCGATCAGATCTTCAGGTGTTCCCACGCCCATCAGGTAGCGCGGCTTATTTTCGGGCATTAGGGGTGTCGTATGCTCAACCGTATCATACATTGCTTGATTGGGTTCACCCACGCTCAGTCCGCCGATGGCAAAGCCGTCATAATCTTCGAGTGCACACAGCTCCGTAGCCGATTTGGTACGAAACTCAAAATCGGTTCCCCCCTGGATGATGGCAAAGATGTTTTGATCCAAACCGATACCCTGTTCCTGTTTCTGTTTGAAGTAGGCGATCGACTCTTTGGCCCACTGTGTCGTTCGGTCGATTGACTGCGCGATACGCTCTTTTGTGGCGGGCAGGGCGACCAGGTCATCCAAGATCATCATGATATCGCTGTTAAGATTGTTTTGGATATCGATCACCTTTTGCGGGGTAAAGAGGTGTTTGCTGCCGTCGATGTGGCTTTTAAACTCGATTCCCTCTTTAAAGTGCTTGGTATTGGAGGAGAGGCTGAATGCCTGGAACCCGCCGCTGTCAGTCAGGAAACTGCGTTCATAGGTCGTAAACCCGTGCAGTCCGCCCATCTGGGCGATGATCTCATCACCCGGGCGTAGATAGGTGTGGTAGGTATTGGCCAGGATGATC
>JBFEYF010000005.1:0-25534 GCA_041562295.1 Sulfurimonadaceae bacterium | reverse complement strand
TATGATCATCCGCAGTGTCGCGGCGACTAAAATCGATGCGATCATCCTGCCCAAAAAGAACTCGGCCAAGATCTCACCTTTAGTCATCAAAGCCAGTGCAGGTACGCTTTTTAAAGCCAGGATCCTCTATTGTGATACCTTGGCAGAAGTCCTTCCCAAATATCAGAGTCTCGGCTTTGAAACCTTTATGCTCTCGTCCCACGCTTCAGACTCTCTTTTTGATCTTGGCCCGAATCCGCGTGCGATCTATATCCTGGGCAATGAGAGTGAAGGGGTAAGTAAAGAGGTGGAGAAGCTGTGCAGCCGAAAAATCGTGATCCCGATGGAAAACGGGGTGGAGTCACTCAATGTAGCCGTTACGGCTGCACTGATCGCTTTTAGCCAGGCCTAGCTCTCTTCTTTTGACTCAAGCTTTCGCATGCTCAGTGCCGAAAGCGCTTCACGCGCCTCTTTAAACTCCGGATCGATATCCAGCGCATACTGATACCCTTCCTTGGCGGCATCCGTCTCACCCAGTTCTGCCAACAGGTTGGCAAAGTTGTAGTATATGAGCGGATTCTCAGGCGTCAGTTGCACCGCTTCGATGTAATTCTCTTTGGCCTTTTGTCTCTCTCCCTGCTGTTTAAGCAGTGAAGCGTATCCGGCATAAAGTTCGGCCGACTGCGTATGAATCTTTAAAGCCTGTTCATAGGTAGCCAGGGCCGCTTTTGCATCCCCCTGCTTTTCCAGCACATAGGCCATACGGGTGAGGACCATCTCACTTTCAGGAGCCATACGCAACGCCGTCTCCAGTGCCGCTTCGGCATCATGAAACTTACCCTCTTCCATCGCACTGTCGGCTCGGTGAATCACCTTATCCAACGCTTCGGCAGCTTCCGCCATCTTCTGGCGCAGCTGGTTGACCGGGTTGGACTCATCCGATGCGATCTTCATATCGCTGTTTTTAAGTGTCTGCAGTGCGATATAGACCATAATACCGGCACCGATCAAAAACACTAAAGCTGTTGCACTCATAATTCTCCTTTTAGACTCGCTCTAACTAGTTTACCAATATCTCATAGGGTCGCTGAATCTCCTGCATCAACCCTTCGACACTGATCGTACGATACTTTCTGACAAACTCTTTTCCTTCGAGAAAAAGAATCACTGTCGGCGCGGCCAATACCTGATATTTGGGTCCGATCTCCGGTGTTTGGGAAAGATCCACATGCAGTCTTGCAATCTGCGGAAACCGGGTTTGCAACTCCTGCATAATCTTCGGACGAAGCACCTGGCACACATTGCACTGCGGTGAAGAGAAATATAGCAGCGCAGCGATATTCTCTTGTAAAGCTTGATCCAACTCTTCTTGGGATCTGATTAGTGTTTCATCCATAACTGTTCCTTACATTAACGCAATAGTGATTTGATAAATGCGATCAGCTGCTCCATAAGGTGCTTAAAATCGTCTTCGGAATTATACACTTTTGCGTAGGAAAAGCACCCCTCTATCGATGCGATAATAAAAGACGCCGCATGTTCAATTTGGACATCGATTCGCAGGTTCTTTCTGACACGCATCAGCGCTTGTGCGACACTCTGCTCCCAACGGGTAAATATCCCTTTTAATACCGAGGCAAAAGCTTCATCCATCGCCGAAAGCTCCTGGATCAAATTGTTTAGGGGGCAGCCGTAATGAAAATCGAGTCCCATCCCGTTAATAGTGTCGGGATCTGCCAAGGCGGTGATCAGTTCATAGAGTGTCTGAAGAGGGTTTTCACTCTCGGAAAGCGGTTTTTCCCAATAGTTGTAAACATATTCGCCCAGTACCTCCTCTATCGCTGTCACGGCAAGATTTTGCTTAGAGTCGAAGTGATGGTACATACCGCCTTTGCTGGTCCCGGCTCTTTTTAAGATTGCATTGAGATTGCACCCATTATACCCCTCTTTATAGAGGGATTCGAACATCGTATCTATAAGGTTTTGTCGGATATCTTTCATACGTTTAGCGTAACACAAACTGTTTGGTTTGTCAAGATTCAGCTATCCAACGGCAACCTGATAAGAATACACGCGCCCTCTTCATTATTGAGCGCCTCAATACTCCCCTGGCAGTGCTCCTCTATGATCTGCCGCGTCATATACAGCCCCAATCCGGTACCCTGTTTTTCCGTTTTTGTCGAAAAGTAGGGTTCCCATATACGCTCTATCGATCTTTCATCGATTCCGCCTCCGTTATCACAAAACTCTATGACGATCTCATGATCTTGTAAGTAGCTGTATACACGGATCATGGGCCGGGGAATGTTGCGCTCTTTAAGTACGTCGATACTGTTATGAAAGAGGTTTAAAAGAACCTGTATCAGTTCACTCTCATAGGTTGAGATATCGGCTTGCGTCGTCAGCTTCTTATCTAATGTGATCTCTTCTATCTCTAAGCTGTTTCCGATGATCTTTAGCGTCTTATCAAGCATCTTTTTGACATTCGTTTTCTCTTTGGACTTATCGGGTTTAAAAAAGTTTCTAAAGTCATTAATCGTCTCAGAAAGAAAGATGATCTGCTTTTCAATACTCTCCATATCACTTTCAAGATGCCCGCAATCCAGAGTACCAAGTTGTGATACAAGCTTGATCTTCGCGACGATGGCATTAATCGTCGTCAGAGGCTGGCGCCACTGATGTGCGATGATGCTCAGCATCTCTCCCATTTGTGCCAGACGCCGTTGACGCAGCAAGAAACGCTCGTTTTTCTTCTCTTCGGTAATGTCCCATGAGATACCGATGATACCCTCTACCTCGCCGTTTTCAGCGATAACGGGCCGCTTCAGCACATATAAGGTACGTTTATCTCTCCTATCTTTAGTATGAAAACTCTCTTCCCCGCTAAAAGATACTTTCGTACTGATGATCTTCTCGTCAGCTGTTCTAAACTGCTGTGCTATGTCTTCGGAGAAGATATCAAAGTCACTCTTGCCAATGATATCTTCAGTATCCATGTCAACGTTACGTGCCATAGCTTCATTAACTGCGTAGAAGTTAAATGACTTGTCCTTCATAAAGATGTTTTGGGGTAAGGCGTTAAGCAGCGTCTGCTGCCGTTTTCTCATATCCATAAGCTCTTTTTCTGTCGCTCTTTGCTGGGTTATATCGATTCCCGATGTTAAAAGCGCTACCGGTGTCCCGTCGTCACGCACCAAAGATGAGTTCGTCCAGGAGATAAGACGTTCTTCGCCCTTGGCATTTTTTATAGGATTGATATAGTGCGTTATTTTTACCTTCTCACTCTCCATAAGGCTTTCGGCAACATTGACAACCTCTTTTTCAAAATCTTTCGGAATAAAGTTTTCGACAAATTTTTTACCGATGATCTCTTCTTTAGGCAATCCCAGGATTGCAGCACCCATGTTGTTAATATAACGCACTTTGGTTTCGGGGTCTAATATCATAATAAAAGTGCCGATATGATCCATATAGCGCTCTTCTAGACTTTTATTAGTCTGAGACTTGTAATCGAAGAAATCTTCAACGCCGGCGATGTATAGAGGTGACTCTTTGTCTTGGAGTCGTCCGCAGTTGAGTCTAAAAAAATCTATTTTGTTCTTTAAAAGGGTCAGTTCGCTACTTCTGAAATAGAAATTGGGATGGACCATTTGAGAGTTGATTCGCAGAAGAGACTTCTCATCCGATACATCAGCTACGACAATCGTGAAATGTTGGCTTACTTCTTCGGAAAGTCTTTTTAATGCAGCATCACTGACGGTTTCGCATCCGTCTAATATAATGACTTTATACGCGTGTGTCTGTCTGTTTTCTAAATCTATAAATGTTTGTATGGAAGGGTAGTGGGTGACGAACTCTTGGTAGTTCTGATAAAGGAAGTCAAGGAGTTTTTGATCGTCTCCTAGGTAAAGTATCATACAAAAGCCTTATATTTAATAAGGCTATTGTAATGAAATAGAGCTAATTTATCAATGAAATTAGCCGTTACGTTTTTTGATGATCTCTTCAGATACGTTTTTAGGAACTTCTTTATAGTGATCGAATTCCATAGAGTATGTCGCACGACCCTGAGTCGCAGAACGTAGATCTGTAGAGTAACCGAACATTTCAGAAAGTGGTACGAACGCGTTAACGATCTTGTTACCGTGTCTGTCATCCATAGAGTTAACCTCACCACGACGGCGGTTAAGGTCACCGATAACGTCACCCATGTACTCTTCAGGAACTTCAACTTCAACTTTCATCATTGGCTCAAGAATTGCAGGATCTGCTTTTCTCGCACCCTCTTTGAATCCCATAGAAGCAGCAAGTTTAAATGCCATCTCGTTCGAGTCAACATCGTGGTATGAACCGTCATACAGTGTTACTTCGATATCTTCAAGTGGGAAACCTGCAAGAACACCGCCAGACATAGCCTCTTCACAACCTTTTTCAACCGCAGGGATGTATTCTCTTGGAACCGCACCACCTTTGATTTCGTTAACGAATTTGAAACCTTCACCGGCTTCAAGAGGCTTGATACGTAGGTATACGTGACCGAACTGTCCACGACCACCAGACTGCTTCGCATATTTGTACTCTTGCTCAACCTCTTTTTTGATCGATTCACGGTATGCAACCTGAGGAGCACCGACTTCAGCTTCAACTTTGAACTCACGCTTCATACGGTCAACGATAATCTCTAGGTGAAGCTCACCCATACCTGAGATAATTGTCTGGCCAGACTCTTCGTCAGTGTTAACACGGAACGATGGATCTTCAGCAGCAAGCTTGCTTAGCGCGATACCCATTTTTTCCTGGTCAGCTTTTGTTTTTGGCTCAACCGCAACAGATATAACCGGATCCGGGAAGTCCATACGCTCTAGAACCACTTTATCTTTTTCAGATGCAAGTGTATCACCCGTTGTAGTATCTTTAAGACCGACAACCGCACCGATCTCACCGGCATACAGGTGTGTAACCTCTTCACGCTTGTTTGCGTGCATCTTAACGATACGACCGATACGCTCTTTTTTGTTTTTCGTTGTATTAACGGCATAAGTACCGGACTCAAGGATACCGCGGTACATACGTACGAATGTTAGCGTTCCAACAAACGGGTCAGTCATAATTTTAAATGCAAGACCGGCTGCTTCACCGTTATCTGTTGAATCAACAGTAACCTCTTTCTCTTCGTCGTCCATCATTGTACCTTTGATAGCCGCAACTTCAACAGGAGATGGAAGGTAAGCAACAACAGCGTCAAGTAGTGTCTGAACACCTTTGTTTTTAAATGCAGTACCTGCAGTCATAGGAACGATTGCCATAGCAAGTGTAGCCGCTTTAATCGCTGCACTGATCTCTTCTTCAGAAATCTCTTCACCCTCTAGGAATTTTTCCATAAGCTCTTCGTTACCGTCAACAGAAGAGATCTCTTCGATCATCTTTTCGCGGTACTCTTCAGCTTTGTCCTGCATGTCAGCCGGGATCTCTTCTACGTGATAGTTAGAACCCATTGCCGCATCTTGATCCCAAACGATAGCTTTCATCTTTACAAGGTCAACAACACCCTGGAACTGATCTTCAGCACCGATAGGAAGCTGAATCGGAACCGGGTTACCTTTTAGACGCTCACGGATCTGCTGCTCAACCATATAGAAGTCTGCACCTGTACGGTCCATCTTGTTTACGAAAACAATTGATGGTACACCGTAACGGTTACGCTGACGCCATACAGTCTCAGACTGAGGCTGTACACCACCTACCGCACAGAATACTGAGACAGCACCGTCAAGTACACGCATAGAACGCTCAACTTCAATCGTGAAGTCAACGTGGCCGGGAGTGTCGATAATGTTGATCTGCTTACCAGACCATTCACATGTAGTCGCTGCAGACGTAATCGTAATACCACGCTCCTGCTCCTGCTCCATCCAGTCCATTGTCGCTGCACCGTCGTGTACCTCACCGATCTTGTGCTCAACACCTGTATAGAAAAGGATACGCTCAGTCGTTGTTGTCTTACCCGCATCGATGTGCGCGGCAATACCGATATTTCTTACATCTTCAAGTTTATGAGATCTCGCCATAATCTTTCCTTGTTTTATTTTTGGTTGTTTTGGAATATCGGAAACGGAAATCGGATTAGAAACCCGATAGTTTCTAGAATTCCCATTCCGATTTGCGTTTCACGGTTTCCGATAATTTCAGGGTTACTACCGCTTGCGCGATAGTAATAAAAAAAAGTTTCTAATTGATTACCAACGGTAGTGAGCAAACGCTTTGTTCGCTTCTGCCATTTTGTAAACATCTTCTTTCTTCTTGTATGCAGAACCTTTAAGGTCAGCTGCATCCATAAGCTCGTTCGCAAGACGCTGAGCCATAGTACGCTCATTACGTTTACGTGCTGCATCTACCAACCAACGGATAGATAAAGAAAGTTGACGTACCGGTCTTACCTCTACTGGAACTTGATAAGTTGCTCCACCAACACGACGACTTTTTACTTCTAGAATAGGTTTAACGTTTTCAATCGCTTTGTTGAAAAGGTCGATACCACTCTCTTCGCTTTTAGCATCCATAAGATCTAAAGCAGAATAGATGATCTTTTCAGCTGTGCTTTTTTTACCATCTAGCATGATTTTGTTAATAAACTTACTTACAATGATACTATTGTAAATCGGATCCGGCATTACTTCACGGACCGGCGCTTTTCTTCTACGCATTGTTATTCCTTCAATTTTAAAAATTTACTCAAAGACTTGCGTCTCTGTATTCTCTACTCACTTCTCAGGCGGCTGCCCAATACTCAATGAGCGTAGACCTATGTTGAGATTTTACGTTCTTATTTTTTAGGTTTTTTAGTACCGTATTTAGAACGAGCAACCGTACGGTTAGCAACACCGGCAGTATCCAATGCACCACGAACGATGTGATACTTAACACCCGGTAAATCTTTTACACGACCACCACGTACAAGAACAATTGAGTGTTCCTGAAGGTTGTGACCCTCACCACCGATATATGAGATAACCTCATATCCGCTAGTTAGACGGACTTTCGCTACTTTACGAAGTGCCGAGTTAGGTTTTTTTGGTGTTGTTGTATATACACGCGTACATACACCACGTCTTTGTGGACACGCCTCTAGTGCAGGTGACTTAGATTTATAAACCACCTTTTTACGCTCTTTACGAACCAATTGATTGATTGTTGGCATAAAGTTCCTTTCTTAATATTTCCAATAGGGTAAAATTAGAGTGTCGTATTTTAGTGGATTAGTTATAAAGGATTGCTTAATTTAAGGAAGTATTTATATTTTTTTGTGGATGTGGCTAGAATAGCTACTGTTTTAGACCGTTTCAGAAAAGAGCTTTCCTGAAACAGTCATGAAGGGCTGATTATTCAGCAGCCTCTTCTTCATCTTCACTCGATTCAAACTCAAGTGAATGGTCTTTATAGATACCTGTACCCACAGGGATCTGGCGACCGATGATAACGTTCTCTTTAAGATCTTCCAGAAGATCCGCTTTCGCGCTAACCGCAGCTTCGGTCAGAACTTTTGTCGTATCCTGGAACGATGCCGCAGAGATAATCGAGTCAGCTGAAACTGAAGCTCTCGTAATACCGACTAGGAACGGTTCTGCAATAGCAGGTTCGCCGCCCAGTTTCATTACCTTTTCGTTTTCAGCGATGAAAGCTTTTTTACTGACCAAGTCACCGTCGATGAACTTCGTGTTACCGCCGTCTACAACTTTAACCTGGCGCAGCATCTGTGTAAAGACAACCTCGATATGTTTGTCGGCGATGTTAACCCCCTGGCGGCGGTATACCTGCTGAACTTCCGATACCAGATAGTTGTACAGAGCTTTAACACCCAGGATTCTAACGATCTCGTGTGAAGATACCACACCGTCAGTCAGACGCTCACCCGCGTGAACGAACTCCCCTGCATGTACCAGTTTTGAACGGTTCTTATCGACAAAGTAGTCTCTTGTCACTCCCGACTCTGTCGTAATAACGATACGCTCTTTTCCACGAAGCGGCTTACCGAAGCTGATCACACCGTCAACTTCTGCCATCAATGCTACCTCTTTAGGTCTACGTGCTTCAAAAAGCTCAGATACACGAGGAAGACCCCCGGTAATATCGCGTGATTTAGTAACCGCTTTTGGTGTCTTAGCCAGTGTATCAGCCAGGAATACCTCTCCTCCGTCTTGACAGAAGATCTGGGTTTTCGGTTCGATCAGGAACTTGACCAGTTCACCGTTCTCACTTGCCAGCACGATAGCCGGCTTGTACTCTGACGGGATATACTCATTAGCTACCAGACGGCGCTGACCTGTAAGTTCGTCAAACTGTTCTGATGCCGTAACACCAGGAATGATATCTTCAAACTTGATCTTACCGTTATCGGTTGCGATAATCGGGTTAGAGTATGGATCCCACTCAGCGATCACAACCTGCTCAGATTTTGCAGGAAGCGCCAGTACAGATTCCTCTGTAACTTTCGCATCATCATCCAATTCAACAATTGAACCACGCGCAATATAGTGACGGATCGCTTCACGGTCATCTTCGTCAACGATAACGGCAAAAAGACCTTTTTCGGTAACTTCGTAACCTTTTTTGATCGAGTCGTAACGCTCAAGGTAGTCACCCTTAAGTAGGAAGTATTTAACCTGACCCGGCTCTTTTGCAATGATCTTTTGCGTAATCGGCGCACCGTCTTCAACTTTAATCTCAGAAGCAAACGGGATACGGTTCGGTACGTTCCATCCATCTTTGATAGACTCAACGATCGACTCATCCTCTTTGACTTCCATACCGTCTTCATACGGAAGGTAGAACTTACCTTCGATCTTACCGGCAACACCCGCAAGTTCATTCGGCTTAGCGATCTCATGGCGACGTAGCGTATATTTAGCTACTTTTTCGCCGTTTGTCACGCTGACGTGAATTTCGTCGTGAACACTTTGAATCGAAATCGTACCGCTAAACGGCGCTTTGATCTTAGGTTCAACCAAAAGGATAGCCGCATTACGGCGGTTTGATACGATAAGTTTGTTCTCTTTAGAACGGTACGTATTAAGGTTATAGTAACGGATAAAACCTTCTTTACCCGCTGCAATACTACGCTCCTCTTTTGTACTTGACGCCGTACCACCCACGTGGAATGTACGTAGTGTCAGCTGTGTACCCGGCTCACCGATAGACTGTGCCGCAAGGATACCGACTGCTTCACCTTTATGAACCAGACCGCCCTGGCCCAGGTTCAGACCGTAACAGTTTGCACAGACGCCGTCTGTTGACTTACATGTTGTCGGTGTTCTGATGATGACAGATTTGATCGACGCTTCAGTGATCTTAGCCGCTTTCTCTTCATCGATCAATGTACCCGCACCGAAGAGGACTTCATTGGTAATCGGGTCAATCGCGTCTTCAGCAAGAACACGTCCGTAAACACGATCTTCTAAAGGCTCAATCAGTTCGTTACCGACAGAGATATCAGTAATTTCGATACCTTCGTGTGTACCACAATCATCTTCAACAATCTTGACGTTTTGCGCAACGTCGATCAGTTTACGAGTCAGGTAACCCGCATTCGCCGTTTTAAGTGCCGTATCCGCAAGACCTTTACGCGCACCGTGCGTTGATGTAAAGTACTCAAGTACGTTTAGACCCTCTTTAAAGTTTGACGTAATCGGCGTCTCAATGATCGAACCGTCAGGTTTTGCCATAAGACCACGCATACCGGCAAGCTGACGAATCTGAGCCGCAGAACCACGAGCCCCAGAGTCTGCCATCATATAGATCGAGTTGAATCCGTCTTTATCGTTTTTCGTCAGATCCATCATCATGTTTGCAACGGTGTTGTTTGTATCGGTCCAGACGTCGATAATCTTGTTATAACGCTCCTGCTCTGTAAGAAGACCCGCATCGAACTGCTTTTGGATCTCTTTGGCACGCTGATTTGACTGCTCGATCAACGGATATTTCTCTTCCGGGATGATAACATCATCAATAGAGATCGATACACCCGCCTGAGTCGCCTGAGAGAAACCTAGATCTTTTAGCTTATCAAGGAATGATGCAGAGATCTCGATACCGCCATGCTTATAGACATAATCTACCAGCGCAGAGATATCTTTTTTCTTCATAATCTTATTCCAGTAAGCAACCGGAACAAACTCTGGCAAGACATTTTTAATCAACAAACGACCCGCTGTTGTATGAATCATACGACCGTCAACACGTGTACGGATTTTTGCATGAATATCAAGTGCCTTGTATTCAAATGCGATCATAACCTCTTCGACGTTAGCGAAGATCTTGTTAGAACCCTTCACACCGTTTTTCTCTAAAGAGGTATAGTAGATACCAAGTACCATATCCTGAGACGGTGTCGCGATCGCTTTACCCGAAGCTGGAAGCAGTACGTTCATGGATGAAAGCATCAATACTTTTGCTTCGGCAATTGCCTCATCTGAAAGCGGTACGTGTACCGCCATCTGGTCACCGTCGAAGTCGGCATTGAAGGCCGCACAAACAAGCGGGTGAAGCTGGATAGCTTTACCGTCGATCAATTTAGGGTGGAACGCCTGAATTGAGAGTTTGTGTAGTGTCGGTGCACGGTTAAGCAGTACCGGGTGAGACTCAACGATCTCCTGTAGACACTCCCACACTTCGTTTGTCTGCTCTTCGATCAGTTTCTTGGCAGCTTTGACTGTAGTCGCCAGACCTTTGTCTTCAAGCTTTGCAATCAAGTGCGGCTTAAACAGCTCCAATGCCATCTTCTTAGGAAGACCACACTGGTCCATTTGAAGGCTTGGACCGACAACGATAACAGAACGGCCCGAGAAGTCAACACGCTTACCAAGAAGGTTTTGACGGAAACGACCCTGCTTACCTTTAATCACTTCTGATAGCGATTTCAAAGGACGCTTGTTAGCTCCCTTAACCGCATTGGCACGACGACCGTTATCAAACAGCGCATCTACAGATTCCTGAAGCATACGCTTTTCGTTTCTAACGATAATTTCCGGTGCATCAAGTTCGATCAGACGCTTAAGACGCTGGTTACGGTTGATAACACGGCGATAAAGATCATTGACATCAGAAACCGCGAATTTACCGCCATCCAGTGCGACTAGAGGGCGAAGATCCGGCGGAAGTACCGGAAGTGCTGTCAGCATCATCCATGCCGGGTTGTTACCGGAGTTTAGGAATGACTCGATAACTTTAAGACGTTTGGTAAAGGTCTTACGCTTCGCTTCGCTACCTGTGTTAGCCATCTGCTCTTTAATCTCGTTGAACATCTCGACAAGATCAAGGTCATCCAGCATATCACGAACGATTTCACCACCCATAGCCGCTTGGAAACCAGTCTCGGCAAAACGGGAGTTGATAGTCTGGTACTGATCTTCGTTAAGTACATCAAACTTTTTAAGCTTGTTGGTACCTTCAGAGTCATAGCTCGCTTCACCCGGCTCTTTTACGATGTACGCTTCGTAGTAAAGTACACGCTCAAGGTCTTTCATCTTAACACCAAGAAGTGTACCGATACGTGACGGAAGTGAAGATACATACCAGATATGCGCAACCGGTGTTACCAGGTCAATGTGACCCATACGAGTACGACGTACTTTGGCAGTCGTTACTTCAACACCACACTTTTCACACACGACACCTTTGTAACGCATCTTTTTATATTTACCACACAGACACTCATAATCACGGATAGGACCGAAGATCTTTGCACAAAAAAGACCGTCGCGTTCAGGTTTTAGCGTACGGTAGTTGATCGTTTCTGGCTTTTTAACTTCACCAAAACTCCAAGAAAGTACTTTCTCAGGGCTTGCCAGTCTAAACTGTAATTTAGAGATATCTGTCGGGCGTTTTTCTTCGCCCATACCAGCTGCATTAAGATTCATCTTCTACTTCCTCTTCAACGATTTCTACATCTAAAGCTAGAGCCTGAAGCTCTTTAGTTAATACGAAAAGTGTCTCAGGGATACCTGAACTTGGAACACTTTCTCCTTTTGACAATGCTTTATAAGCGCGTACACGTCCTTCGACGTCATCCGATTTAACTGTCAACATCTCTTTTAGTGTCGCAGCGGCACCGTAAGCTTCAAGTGCCCAAACTTCCATCTCACCGAATCTCTGACCACCGAACAGCGCTTTACCACCGACTGGCTGCTGTGTTACCAGTGAGTAAGGTCCAGTTGAACGTGCGTGAACTTTCTCGTCAACCAGGTGGTGAAGTTTCAGGATATACATGTAACCAACGTTGACACGTTCTTTGATCTTCTCACCTGTACGTCCGTCATAAAGTACCGTTTTACCGTCTTTATCCATATTGGCAAGTGCAAACAGCTTCTCAAACTCTTCGGCATTCGTACCTTCGAAGATCGTCGTAGCGAATTTAACACCCTTAGCCCAGTCACGAGCATAACCCAGAAGTGCCTCGTCATCAAGAGCGGCAACAAAGTTTTTCGCATCCATAAGCTTCGCTACATCGGCGATATCGATCATCTTAGCTCTTAGCTGATCGATATAATCTTTTTGCTTGGAGTCAAAGACAGCCTGGATCTGGTTACCCATCTCACGACCAGCCATACCCAAGTGCATCTCAAGAATCTGTCCGATATTCATACGGCTTGGTACACCCAGCGGGTTCAGACAGATGTCAACCGGTTCACCGTTTTCACGGTACGGCATATCCTCTTCAGGAACGATAATAGAGACGATACCCTTATTACCGTGACGACCTGCCATCTTATCACCCACTTTAAGTTTACGTTTAGTTGCAACATAAACTTTAACCACTTTGACGATACCGTTTTGAAGTACATCATCTTTTTCTAGGATAGAAAGTTTTTCATCATGCTCTTCACGGAACTTCGCTTTTTGGTTCTGGAAATATGTTTTCAGAGACTCATACTCTTTTTGGATCTCTTTCGTAAACGACTTCGCAATGGAGTTGAGTGCAAAACGGTTAGCCTCTTCCAGATCGGATCTGTCGATTTTGCTCCCTTTTTTATACTCTTTACCGTTTACCGAAGCATCTTCAGAAAGCGCTTCTTTTGAAAGAAGAGAGGTGATACGAAGCATCTCCTCTTTGTCGATCATAAGAAGTCTGTCATAGTGTTCACGCTCTAACTTCGCACGTGACTCCTCTTCTGCCTGAAGGGCACGCTCATCTTTTTCGTAACCCTTCTTAGTGAAGATCTTGACATCGATAACCGTACCTTCCATTGACGGCGGACAGTAAAGTGATTTGTTCACAACGTGACCCGCTTTTTCACCGAAGATCGCACGCAGTAGTCTCTCTTCCGGAGTAGGCTTAACCTCACCTTTTGGAGAGACTTTACCGACGATAATCATACCCGGCTTGATATAGGTACCTACTTCAACGATACCGGCACTGTCTAGGTGCGAAAGTTCTTCATCACGAACATTTGGAATATCGCGTGTGATCTCTTCGATACCGTGTTTCAGCTCACGAGCTTCACACTCTTTTTCATAAACGTGTACTGACGTAAACGAGTCGTCACGGATCAGCTTACGAGAGATAACGATCGCATCCTCGTAGTTGTAACCGTTCCAAGGCATAAAGGCAACAAGACCGTTTTTACCCAGTGCAAGTTCACCGCGATCCATGTTAGGACCGTCAGCGATGATCTCGCCTTTTTCAACTTTCTGACCCTTTTTGACGACAGGCTTTTGACTGAATGTCGTATTCTGGTTCGTACGAAGGTTTTTCTGAAGTGAGTAATAATCGATAAACGGACCCTCTTCATCTTCACCCATGATATAAACATGCTCTGCGTCAACTTTTTCAACAACACCGGCACGCTGTGCTTTGATACATGACCATGAGTCACGTGCAACCAGTTTTTCAACACCTGTACCGACCATTGGTGCCTCAGTTTTAAGTAGAGGTACCGCCTGGCGCTGCATGTTTGATCCCATTAGGGCACGGTTCGCATCATCATGTTCTAGGAACGGAATTAATGAAGCTGCTACACCGACAACCATATGCGGAGAAAGGTCAACCAAAGTCACTTTGCTCTTATCAACTAGAACAATCTCTCCCTCTTGGCGTGTCTGAACAAGATCCTCTTTAAAAGTGTTACCTTCGATAATGTTAGACGAAGCCGCAATGATCTCATTCTCTTCCTGAGTCGCAGTCATATAGATGACTTCTTCCTGGATCACACCGTCTACCACACGTCTAAACGGTGACTCGATGAAACCGTGCTCATTAACTTTCGCATAGGTAGCCAAAGTATTGATAAGACCGATATTCTGACCTTCCGGTGTCTCAATCGGACAGATACGTCCGTAGTGTGTCGGGTGAACGTCACGTACTTCGAATCCTGCACGCTCTTTAACAAGACCGCCCTCACCAAGAGCTGACAGACGACGTTTATGCGTAACTTCTGACAGCGGATTGGTCTGATCCATAAACTGTGACAGCTGTCCGCCAGAGAAGAACTCCAAAATCGTCGAAGTGATCATCTTAGAGTTGACAAGGTCGTGAGGCATCAGTTCAGCCAAAGGTCCGCTCATTGTAGAGAGCTTGTCTTTGATCGTCTTTTGCATCTTGATCAGACCGTTGTGTAACTCGTTACCAAGAAGTTCACCGATCGCACGGATACGACGGTTACCAAGGTGGTCACGGTCATCGATATGGCCCTGTCCGTTTTTAACCTTGATCACGTACTTAACGGTATTGATGATATCTTCATTCGTCAGAACAGTTACATATTCAGGTACTTCAAGACCCAGTTTATGGTTCATCTTCATACGACCGACTTTAGTCAGATCATATCTTTCAGGATCAAAGAATAGCTGGTTAACAAAAGTCTTAGCTGCCTCTTTGGTTACCGGCTCGCCCGGACGCATAACTTTATAGATACGGATCGCTGCAAGCTCGTTCTCATCTTCGATCTCTTCAGTCTGCTTAAGCAGCTTTAGTGAATCCTGGTCAGCGATAAACGAGTTGATAACAGCCGCATCGACACCCTCAGCTAGGTCGTCAGCGATAACGAACTCTTCGATACCCGCTTCGGCCATCTTCTTAAGACGTGTCTCATCAAGAAGCGTCATCGTATCAAAAAGGACTTCGCCGCTTGTCTGGTCAATTAAAGGTTCAGCCAGATGTCTGTCCATAAGAACTTCGATCGGGTACTCGATATAGTCGATTCCGTCTTCTACCATCTTCGCTGCTTTTTTAGAGCTTAGACGCTTACCGGAGTGGGCAAGAACGTTACCGTTTCTATCTTTGATATCAAACTTCAGACGTCCTACAAAATTAGACGGCTCAAAAGGCATAAGATATCTGTTGTTTTCTACTTTGATCGTATGTAACGGGTAGAAAAGTTTCAGGATATCTTGCTTAGAGTAGCCAAGAGCTCTGAAAATAATCGTTACTGGTACTTTACGACGCTTGTTGATTCTCATATAAAGAATATCTTTGGCATCATACTCAAAGTATAACCACGAACCGCGGTCAGGAATGATCTGCGCAGTGTAGACAGGTTTGTTACTTGTTGTAGAAGACTCTTCCTCTTTGAAGATAACACCTGGAGAACGGTGAAGCTGGTTAACAACAACACGCTCGACACCGTTGATGATGAATGACGTTCTGTCTGTCATCAAAGGAATGTCACGGATAAAGATACTCTGTTCTTTGATATCTTTTACACCCGTCTTTTCCTTGCTGTTTTCATCTCTGTCCCACAGAACCAGACGGATCTTGATTTTAAGTGATACAGAGTAGGTAAGACGTCTTTCCATACATTCACGAACAGTATAACGGGGCTTACCGACTTCAGAATCGACATACTCCAACGTTAAACGGTTTTGAGCATCATGAATAGGGAAAATGGATTTAAATACTCTCTCAATGCCGCTTTCTGTACGATCATCCTTATCAAGCATAAGGAACGAGTCATAAGAGCTCTGCTGTAGTTGCAGTAGGTTTGGAACATCAATTTTTTGTGGAGATTTTGAAAAGTCAACGCGGAGACGGTTACCGGATTTTAAGCTATTTAACATATGTCTACCTCAGTTTAGTAGTAATAAAAGGGATGGTTAAACTCGCTTCGACTCGTGCACAAGTCAAAGTGAGACCGAAAATAGAAACCCTCTAGAAAGACTACTTCAATGGTCTTTCTAGAGGATTTATCATAATTATGGGGCCAGGCCCCGATAATTATTTAAGTTCTACAGAAGCGCCAGCTTCTTCTAGTTCTTTCTTAGCTGCTTCAGCATCATCTTTAGAGATACCTTCTTTTAGTGTTGCAGGAGTACCTTCAACTGCTTCTTTTGCCTCTTTAAGACCAAGACCAGTAAGTGCACGTACAACTTTAATAACGTTGATTTTCTTAGCACCAGCGTCAGTAAGTACAACATCAAATGAATCTTTCTCTTCACCAGCGTCAGCACCACCAGCAGCAGCACCGCCAGCAACCGCTACAGGTTGAGCAGATACGCCAAATTTCTCTTCGAATTCTTTTACAAGCTCAGAAAGCTCAAGAACAGAAAGACCAGAAATAAACTCTAATACATCTTCTTTAGTTACAGCCATAATGTTTCTCCATTATTTTTAATTTTTAATATCAAACAGCGTAATTACGCCTCTTCTTCTTTTTTACGCTTAAGCGCATCCAGACCGATAGTGAAGTTGCGTACTGGACCCATCCAGACAGATGCAAGCATACCAAGAAGCTCTTCGCGACCAGGTAGTTTAGCAAATGCGTCAATACGTTTAGCATCCGCAGGTTCACCATCAATGAAACCGTTCTTAACGACAAGTTTCTCATGATCTTTTGCGTAGTTAGAAACTACTTTTGCAGCACCGATAGGATCAGCGCCCCAAATGATAATGTTATTTTCGTTAAGTTCCATACCTTCTACATTAGCGCCTTTTAGAGCGATTGCAGCAAGTGTATTTTTAACAACCTGAACTTTTACTTCACTTTGGCGTGCAGCGTTACGAAGGCCTTCAATATCAGATACTGTAAGACCTTTGAAATCACATGCGATGATCGCTTGAGCAGAAGAAAACTCTGTTGTCAAATTATCAACGATAACTTTTTTCTCAGATCGTGTCATTCATTCTCCTTTCAGCGGTAAGATTTCAAGCAGGATGATTAAGCCCGAAGGCCCCGGCTATCTCCAACCTCTAAGATTAAACGTAGTCGTAACTACAAATTACTTGATATCAGCAAGCTCTTTAAGGTCCATATTGATAGAAGGACTCATTGTAAGGCTTAGTGCTGCAGATTTAATGTAACGACCTTTTGCAGAAGCAGGCTTTAGCTTGTTGATCGCAGTAATGAAAGCTTTGATGTTGTCCTGAATCTGATCAGGGCTGAAGCTTACTTTACCGATACCGGCGTGGATGTTTCCTTTTTTATCAACACGGAAAGCAACCTGTCCGCCTTTTACATCGTTAATTGCTTTAGTAACATCCATCGTTACTGTACCAGTTTTAGGGTTAGGCATTAGACCTTTTGGCCCAAGGATACGACCGATTTTACCGATAACACCCATCATGTCAGGCGTAGCAACAACTACGTCGAAGTTGATGATACCGTTTTTGATATCGTCTACTAGATCGTCACCGCCAACCAGATCAGCACCTGCAGCTTTTGCTTCATCTACTTTTGCATCTTTAGCAAATACGGCTACACGCACAGTTTTACCAGTACCGGCAGGAAGAACGACAGCACCACGTACCATCTGATCTGCGTGACGAGGATCAACACCTAGGTTTAGAGCGATTTCAACAGTCTCGTCGAATTTCGCTGATTTTAGTTCTTTAATGAATGATGCAGACTCGTCTACTGAGTACTCTTTTTCAGCATCAATTTTTTCTGATAGTTGTTTATATCTTTTACTTACATTCTTTCCCATAATAATCTCCGTTATTTAGTCCCACGATCTGACCTCGTGGTCGGGTCATTTTTTGTAGAATTAGTCTACGATATCGATACCCATTGCACGAGCAGAACCTGCAAGTGTTCTTGCAGCAGCTTCTTCATCGCTAGTGTTAAGGTCTTCGATTTTCTGCTTAACTACGTCCATAAGCTGTGCACGAGTAAGTTTACCTACCTTGTTCTTAATTGGGTTGTCCGTACCTTTTTTGATACCGGCTGCCTTCTTAAGAAGCTCAGATGCTGGTGGCTGCTTCGTGATAAATGTAAAGCTTCTGTCAGAGTAAACAGTAATAACGACAGGAACTTTGAATCCCATCTTATCTTTAGTTTTTTCGTTGAATGCTTTACAGAATTCCATGATGTTAACACCACGCTGACCTAGAGCCGGACCTACTGGTGGTGCCGGGTTTGCTTTACCTGCTTCAATTTGAAGCTTGATATAATCCATGACTGCTTTTGCCATTGTTCTTCCTTTTTTTTAGATTATTTTTTCAACTTGCTCATAAGAGATGTCAACCGGAGTGCTTCTTCCGAAGATAGAAACATTCAATTTCAACATTCCGTGATCAAGATCGTATTCGTCAACTATACCGTTGAAGTTTGCAAACGGTCCTTCTGTGATACGGACCATTTCACCTGGTTCGAAACCGACTTTCGGCTTCGGCGCGGCGCGATTGTTTACACGCTCAAGGATATTGTTAATGTCGTTTTCGCTTAACGGCGTTGGGTTTTTAGACTCGCCGATAAATCCCGAAACTTTCGGAATCGACTGAATCTGGTGCCAAAGACCTGTTTCCAGCTCTATCTTGGCAAACACATACCCCGAATAAAGTGAACGTTCACTAATCTTTTTCTTACCGTTTTTGACTTCGATGACATCTTCAGTCGGAACGATAATCTCTTCAATCTTGTCTTGAAGCGAAAACTCTTCGACAAGATTTTCGATAGCGAGCTTAACAGCTCTTTCGCTACCGGCATAGGTTTGAATTGCATACCATTTATGAGCCATAACTTATCCTAAAATTGCACTGATAATTGAGTCCATGACGGCACCAACTATGGCTAGAAATGTTGCAATAAATGCAACAACAATTAAAACAGCGATAAAAGACTGTTTAACTTGCTGTTTTGTTGGAAAAATAACTTTTAATAATTCTTGTTTTGAGTGACGGATATATGTTGATATTTTATTCATAATTTTCCTTCTATGGCAGGTGAGGAGGGACTCGAACCCCCAACCATCGGATTTGGAATCCGGCGCTCTACCATTAGAGCTACTCACCTATAAGTCACCCAAAGGGTGAACTATTAAAGTTTTGCTTCTTTATGCTCTGTATGTTCTTTACAGAACTTGCAATACTTGCGAACGCTGAATTTCTCAGTGTGCGTCTTTTTGTTTTTAGATGTGTGATAGTTACGACGAGTACACTTCTCACATGCTAAGTGAATGTTTTCACGCATTGTAATTTCCTATTAACTCCGGCCGAAGCCGGAAAAGATTAATTACGCTAGGATTTTAGAAACAACACCGGCACCGACAGTTCTACCACCCTCACGGATAGCGAAACGAGTACCTTCTTCCATAGCGATTGGAGCGATTAGCTCACAAGTGATAGCAACGTTATCACCAGGCATTACCATCTCAGTACCTTCTGGTAGAGTGATCGCACCAGTTACGTCAGTTGTACGTACGTAGAACTGTGGACGGTAGTTGTTGAAGAATGGAGTGTGACGTCCACCCTCTTCTTTACTAAGTACATAGATCTCAGCAGTAAACTTAGTGTGAGGAGTGATTGAGCCCGGCTTACAAAGAACCTGACCACGCTGAACTTCCTCTTTCTTAGTACCACGAAGTAGGATACCACAGTTATCACCTGCTTCACCCATCTCCATCTCTTTACGGAACATCTCAACACCAGTTACCGTAGTTTTCTGAGTATCTTTGATACCTACGATTTCGATCTCTTCACCAACCTTGATAGTACCACGCTCGATACGACCAGTAACAACTGTACCACGACCAGAGATTGAGAAAACGTCTTCAACTGGCATTAGGAAATCTTTGTCAGTTTCACGAGTTGGCTCTGGAATGTAAGCGTCAACTTCTTCCATAAGTTTAAGGATTTTCTGACCCCATTCACCGATGTTACCAGCTTTAGCTTCTTCAAGAGCCTGAAGTGCAGAACCAGCTACGATTGGAGTGTCGTCACCTGGGAAGTCATACTGATCTAGAAGTTCACGGATTTCCATCTCAACTAGTTCAAGTAGTTCTTCATCATCAACCATATCTTCTTTATTCATGAAAACAACGATATATGGTACACCAACCTGCTTAGAAAGAAGGATGTGCTCACGAGTTTGTGGCATTGGGCCGTCCGCTGCAGATACAACTAGGATAGCGCCGTCCATCTGAGCAGCACCTGTAATCATGTTTTTAACGTAGTCCGCGTGACCTGGACAGTCAACGTGAGCATAGTGACGGTTTACAGTTTCGTACTCTACGTGTGAAGTAGCGATCGTAATACCACGCTCACGCTCTTCAGGAGCGTTATCGATCTGATCGTAATCCATTAGCTCAGCATCACCCTGTACAGCTAGTACCGCAGTAATAGCAGCAGTCAGTGTAGTTTTACCGTGGTCAACGTGACCGATAGTACCGATGTTAACGTGGGGTTTGTTTCTTTCAAATTTTTCTTTAGCCATTATGTTCTCCGACTTGAATTTAAAATGTAAATCGCATTATATCTAAAATTTGCTCATTTTTAGCTTATTGAGCTCCATTTTTTATTATGGAGCCCAGTAGCGGAATTGAACCGCCGACCTCTTCCTTACCAAGGAAGTGCTCTGCCTCTGAGCTAACTGGGCATTGTTAATGATATAATGACGTAAAAGTTTATTGGAAGCACACTACACTGTATATATTTACAATTAAATATATAACTATAGTTGAAGTAAATGAAAATTTAAATCAGCTCCCAGATAACCTTAAGTTAATGGAGCGGGAAACGAGACTCGAACTCGCGACCCTCAGCTTGGAAGGCTGACGCTCTAGCCAACTGAGCTATTCCCGCATGCAATGGTGGTGAGACCAGGATTCGAACCTGGGAACCCAAAGGGAGCAGATTTACAGTCTGCCGTCGTTGGCCAGCTTGACTATCTCACCACTATTATTTGTTATTAAAAAAATTCTGGTCTAACGCTGTACAATTATCCATGCCATATTGGTGGTGCCGACACGAGGATTTGAACCCCGGGCCTGCTGATTACAAATCAGCTGCTCTAGCCAACTGAGCTATGTCGGCGAATAATTGAGCCGAAATTATAGCTACAAAGTCTTAATATGTCAAGAGTTTTTAGGGAAAAATTTTAAAGATTTTAAAATTCAATCTTTTGGTAGTCATGAAGTATGGTCGCATCCCGCAACAGAGCTATCTCTGAAAGCTCTTTTTTGATTATATCTTCACTGGTCGGCTTAAGATGGTTGATATAGATATCGACCTCTCTTTTGAGTTTTTTCACTTCCATCTCAAGTAGCTTCGGTGTCAGATGTTTGCTCTGCTTTGCCAGCTCACTCAATTTTGATTGGAAAGAGCACTCGATTACAAGCGCTTGCACCTCGTGCCGTGTGTTGATAATATCCCATACCGGTATACTGAGATAGGTATCGGACGTGATAGCGATACTTCGTCCCTCTTTGGTCACGACATAGCCGCAGCTTGGTACCGTATGGTTGGTCTGAAAGGGCTCTATAAATTCACCTTCCCCGATCTCATACCGCTTTCCGATTTCTATGGGGAAGTACTCTACCGCTTTTGTCTCAGAATGGGTCAGATGGATCATGCTGAAATCGGGCCAGATCAGTTCATTGAGAAAGTGTTTTTGGAGTATCTTGATCGTTTCAGGAAGTGCCGCAATGCGAAGCGGCTTTTTTCTGCGGTCAAAATAGTAATCCAGGACATAGGCGATATCCGCGATGTGATCCAGATGGGAGTGGGTCAGCCATATCGTATCCAGATCCGCACACTTATCGCTTAACCCTTTTAAGAGGTTTCCGGCATCAATAACATTGTAATCGTTGAGGGCAAAACATGTCGTTTCATGATTATCACCCTTGGTACCGTATGCACCCAACACCGTTATCTCAGCCATAGTACCCTTCTTTGATAATCTTTATCCTCTTTAGTACCACTAAATCGGAACTTCTATGAGATCTTTTAATAGTAGTTTATTCTACCTTAAATTCAATCACTTATTGGTCATTTTGTCTTCATGACGGCCACACTTACATCTTCACCCGTAGCAAGACGTTTCATATACTCAATGGACTTTTCATAAAAAAGCTGGGATACCGGGTCATCATATTTTTTATAAAGGCGCTCGAACCCCTGGGCTGATGCCTCAAAGTTATGCTCTTCGAACAGTTCCAAAACACCTTCGAATGCATCGCGTATCTCACGGTTTTCAGCTCTGTCCAGCATCAGTTCATAAAGCACTACCGCTTCATCCTTCCCTTTGACCTTGACCGCTTCCAAGCGGCGGCAGACGAACTCGTCATCCAACTGCTTATAGGTGTTTTCTGTAATCAGGATCTGGGTACGGTACGCTTTATTCAACCCTTCCACACGGGATGCCAGATTGACACCGTCGCCAATAACCGTATAGTTAAACCGGTCATCACTTCCCATATTACCAACCGTCACTTCTGCCGTATTTAAGCCGATACCGATAGCAATAGGTGCAAAGCCCTCTGCAACCAGCTCTTGGTTAAGCAGTTCCAGATGTTCAATCATCTGTATCGAACAGCGGCACGCTTTTTTGGCATGATCTTCCACATCCAGCGGCGCATTGAAAAATGCCATGATCGCATCACCGATATACTTATCGAGCATCCCTTCGTTATCCCGGACGATATTAGCCATCGGTGTAAAATAGCGGTTTAAGAGCTTGACCAGCTCTTCGGGACGCATCGATTCGGAAATCGTCGTAAAAGAGCGGATATCCGAAAAGAAGATCGTCATCTCTTTGACCTCACCGTAGAGGTTCAAAAGTTCCGGGGTACTTTTGAGCTTTTTGAGCAGGATCGGTGAAAGGTAGGAGGAGAAAGCCCCCTGGATAAACTTCGCCTCCTTCTCCTGGGTCATAAATGCGTACACTTCGCTCATAAGAACCGAAGCCAAAAGGAAAAATACCGGGTAAAAAGTCTCCAGCCATACATTAATATAGATGTAAAGCAGTTTTGAAAGAACCAGGTAGGTACCCATGACAGCTATATAGACGATCACACGGCTTATAATCTTTCGCATCACAAAACTGATCAAAAACGGCAGCATTAAAAAAAGCAGTGCTGCCGAAAGTGCTACCGTATCTACCGGGTGCAGCAGATCATCTTGAAGGTAGTTGGATATAAAAGTGTAGTGAAGCAGCGGTCCCGGCACTGCACCGATCGGAGTCGCACGCACATCCTCTACACCCGCTTCGGTAATACCCAAAATGACGATCTTATCTTTGATAAGTCCAGGATCTACCTGGCCGCTGTAAAGGTCATAAAAGGAGATCCGCTGATAATACTCCTCTTTATAGTAGTTCAGCCGGGTAAAACCATTGCGGTTAAAGGGTATGAGCCGTCCGTTCAAAGAGATCGCACTATCACTCTCTTTGAAAAGATCTTTATCCAGGACAAAACGCATAGCCTGAACACCCAGACTCGGATAGTACGAACCGTCATACTCAAAAGCCAAAGGGTAGTTTCTAAAGAGGTGGTCGCTCTCCCGCATCGTTGAAAAGGCTGCCTGAAGTGTACAGTTTTCGAATACGGCCGGTATATTGGCCTCTACATATTCACCATGTACAAAAAGCTCTTTAGATGCGATAGATTCGGCTGCAGAGTCCAAAAGTAGCTCTTTTTGGACTTCTCCTAACTTCTGGGTAGCTTTTTTCCGAAGAAAAAAACCGCAGATACTGTTTGTCTGGGCAATGGCATCACCCAATGCACTATCGGATTGGTCGTTGGTAGGCTCAGAAAAGACCATATCAAAGACAACAACCTTTGCCTCTTGAAGGTAGTGCAATCCCTTGGCCACCTTTTGACGGTCCCACGGCCAGCGGCCCAGTTTATTGACACTCTGTTCATCGATAGCCACAAAGAGGATATCGTCTGAAGGCTTCTTCTCATGAAACTTGTAGTTGATATCATCAAAGCGCAGTGAGAAGTCGTAAAAAGGTGCCACTTCCTGCTTCCAAAGCAGGAGCAAAAAGGCGCCAAGCAGCAGTGTCAGAAAAAGGTGTTTGATCTGATTCGCTTTCATCACTCTTCAGAAAAGAAAGGGTCGCTATCTAATTGATCACTGCTTTTGACCTCAGAGGTGACATCTTTTTCCAGTTCATCCGAAATCGCATTAAACTCGGCGTCACTCATAAATGTCTTAAACATCTGTGAATCGCTGTCGTCTTGACTGGACTCCATGACCGTGTGACCGTCAAACGTCAGCTTTTTCCCCGGATGCAGATCAAACGATTTCACATACTCCGTAAACTCGGCCATGATCTGTTTTTTATAGGCTTCAAACTCGGCATTGACCGCTTGCGGTGAACCGGCCAACTGCTGATCGACCTTATCCTTGTCCACTTTCGCAAAAGGCTTGTCATCGGGTGAATCGACACCGACCAGACCTTCATTAAGTGCCAACGCTTTTTCTTTTTCGGTATTGGTTACGACAAACTCGGTACCTTTAACACCGATGATTGCAAAGGGAGTGGATACCTTCAGGCCGCTGGCGCCCTTTCTTTTGGTCACCTTGAAATAGACCCGTCCCCCTTCCTGGTCATACCGGTCTTGGGAGAGCAGCTTCAGTTTGGCATACTCATTGATAACAATCTTTGTCTTATCTTCCATCGTCAAAACGACTTTAGCACTCTTATAGGTAAGGATGGTATCACCGCGTGTCAGTTCAAAGCCCGGTGCTATTTTCATCTTTTTGATAGAACCATCATGCTGGACCTTAGCCATACCCTCGATTTTATCAACTTTTGCAAACGGGGAAGCAAACAGCGACATCAATGTGGCGCATAGTATCACTAGTACTTTTTTCATCGGCGTTCCTTTTTATTTGAACTATTATAGCCTAACTTAGGATGAAAGATAAAATGAGGGTTTTTCCGGTTTGCCCAGCCAATACCCCTGTACAAAATCGATGCCGTAGGTGACCAGCTGATCATAGATCGACTCGCTTGAGACATATTCTGCGACGGTTTTGATACCCATCTCTTTGGCGAACTTCACCATGGCTGCAACAAAAAGCTGTGAGGCTTTATCCTCTTCGATCATCTTTACCAGCGAGCCGTCAATCTTCAGATAGTTGATATCCAGATGCAGCAGATGGTCAAAATTGGAGTAGCCGGTTCCAAAATCATCGATCGCAAACGATGCGCCCAGAGCTCTTACCTCTTCGATAAAATCGCGCACCTCTTCATACTCTTCGATATTTTCACTCTCCAACAACTCAAAACTGACATACTCGGCATATTCAAACTGGCTCAGACGGGATACAAAAAGTTCGCGGCTCTCCTCATCCAGGATATCGTCGATGGAGATATTAAAAGAGCATTTGACCTGCTTCGTTTCT
>JBFEYF010000004.1:0-25980 GCA_041562295.1 Sulfurimonadaceae bacterium | reverse complement strand
CCAGGAAATCGTAGCGCAGCCGCATATAATCCCCCTGCATGAGCGACCGGGGATCGACGGGGCGCAGTTTCATCTTGATAGGGATGGCGTGGGCGATATGGTCCTCTTTCTGCCAGATGATGAGATTGAGCAGGGTAAATACCAAAAGCGTACTGGCTGTGATGATAAATTTATGAGACATGGTGCATACCTTTTTTGATACCAAATGCCAGCAGGAGTGAGATCAGACCCGAGATGATCAGCATGCCCCCTTTTTGGTCCAGCGGCAGGTAAAGCGCATAGTAGTACTGGAAGATAAAGATCGAGAGCAGGATAATAGAGAGTATACGAAGCAGACGTTCATGGGTGAAGGTGGACAACTGCAAATACCACAGCGTTATCACGATACCCAGTGAAGCAAACCAACCAATCAGACCCAATGCGATGACGCCGCCCACGGCAACAGCACAGCGTCGCAATTTGGGGTAGTTATAAAAAAGCGTCGCTGCGAAAAAGAGTGTGGCGACTAACGTAGTGATCTGTTCCATCCCGTAATAGTGCTCGGCCCATCTTCGGTTGGCTGCGGCCATAAGCATAAGCATGTACCCCGTCTGCGTGATCATCAAAACATCGCGTAAAAAAAGGTAGTCCGCCTTGGGACGGTACCACAGGTAGAGAAGCAAAAGCCATGAGGCGACCAGCAGTGCATAACTGTAAAACGCCGGGAAACGGTACTCAAAAGGGAGCAAAAAGATCAGGGAAAAGAGTGTCAGCGACTGGATCACCCTGTAGATGACCGAGGTATAGAAAAGAAACGTCACCAGGGTGATCACGGCCTCGAGAGCGACAAAGGTGATAAGCTCCATCCTAAAGCTCTCCTCAAGTGCCACGACCAGATGGATATGGCCCAAAATCATCAGACTCAGCACGAGCAGCGGTTCAAAACGCTCTTTGATATCCGCATAAAAGGCGACGCCCATCATCAAAAGCCCGACAAAACCCATCATCAGCAGGTCAAAGCCCATGAAAAACAAAAAGACGAGGATGCTGATCCACCCCAGCAGTCCCCCGAAGAGGTAGGCGAAGACCGCTATCGAAGGGATCGTAAAACCTCTGGCCCGGTTACGGTGAAGCTCCTGTAGTGCCTGTTGCTCCCCGATACTCAATCTGTTAGGCATGGGTACCCCCTTTAAAATCCTTATTGAAACCGCGTATCAGTTTGGCAAAGAGGATGGTCAGGATAATCGTAAAAAGGCCGAAGACAAAGAGTGAATCGATATTTTTTACCAAAGCTTCAGCCAGGACCATCTCGATAACGATCAGGATATATAAAAGCACCAGGCCCAGCTGGCCGATCATTTGGCGATCCCGGTAAAAACGGATCATAAGATAGGTTTGGATAAGAAAAAGGATAAAGAGGTAGGAAGCCTCTCCTTTGTGGGAAAAGATCTGCTCTCCTAAAGGGAGAATCATCGCCACCAGTGCGCCACTCAGCAGCAGGTAGCGGTTGAGATGGGTATCGAAGATAGTCCAGTGGGGTCTAAAGAGCGACAACCACAGAATGATATGGGTAACAGCGATCATGACCAGATCGAAATGGCGATCAGAGAGGATCTCAAAAGGGTGGAGATACTGCTGCCAAAAAAGTATTGTCGAGAGAGCCAGGAGTAAAAACCAGAGGGTAAAAAGGTGCGGCAGGCGCAGAAAAAGCGCCCAGGGCGTGATCAGAAAGGTCCAGAGTGAAAAGAGGGTGTAGGCGTCGGCACCCGTCTGGTAAAGCTGCCCGATAGCCGCCAGATTGGCCCCGACCAAAACAGCGGCTGCGATCATTGCCAGTGAAAACCAGATCTTCTTGGCCGCAAGCCAGTAGCCTGCAATGACGGCTATCAGCAAGAGCCCCTGCAGACCAAAAAGTTTGCCCATCTTGGGGATCGACTGCCAGTTGGCCGCGATAAAAAAGATCAGCCCTACGAGCATAAAGGAGATCCCTATAGAGATAAAGAGGTAGTAAAAGAAGGGGAGTTCGTCGGAGGGGTTCTCCTGCGACTTCAGTTCCCAAAAACGTTTTGCGTCGATGAGGTCGTTGGCAAACAGTTCGTAGATAAAGTGGCTTTTTTGCATGATTACTCTTTTGGAAAAAGAATTAAGTCATAGATAATAACATAAATAATTATGATAATTAAATCGTGTAAAAAGTGTTGTAAAAAAAGAAGTTTTGGAGATAAGCACGGATTCTGTGCGTGAGCCCGCTGCTAAAGCGAACCAAGTGTTAACGTAGTCAAAGGGGCTTTTGCTCCTTTGACGTGTATCCCTAAAGCAGGGACAAAATTACAGACGAGACTCGTAACGACGCATCATATAAAGACGCTTAAGCATCTTCTTACGAGCAGAGATTTTCTGCTTCTTGCGAATTTCTGTCTGAGTTTCGTGAAAACGACGTGCACGCGCTTCTGTAACAACTAGGTTTCTATCTACTTGTTTTTTGAAACGACGATACGCTGCATCGAAGTTGTCCTCATGACCAAGCATAATTCCAGGCATTGAGACATCACCCCATTTCTTATCAGATTTGTACGCCCAAGGAGCTAAGCCCCTTAGGCTGCGCTAACGCTGAGTTCGCTTAAACAGCGGGCCCAAATGCGTAGCGGGTACATTGAAAGGCGAATTATAGCGTAAAGTTGCTTTGAAGTAAAGCTATGAATCTTTAATAAGGGCTATTGTTAATCCAATAGCTATTGCTTTACAGCCAGTAACGAGGATAATGCCTTTTGGGATTGGAAGATAAATTATTGATCAACAATGCAATAAGCAGCATAATGAGTGCCCCAATACCTATGGGTGAGACTATATACAAATATCCAAGCCCATGAACCGTGTCACTGCCAATGACGGCAATGAGAGCTGTCGCACCACCTGGAGGATGCAAGGTACTTGTGTAGTGCATGGCGACGACAGATAGGGAAACGGCAAGTGCGCTTAGTAAATGGATGTCGAGAGGAATATATTTATAAACAGTGATGCCGACCAATGCTGAAATAATATGCCCGCCTAATAAGTTTCTCGGCTGTGAAAACTCTGCTTGGGGTGCACCATAAATAAGAACAGCAGAGGCACCAAAGGAGCCGACAAGAAAGAGAGAATCAAGTGTATCGATATGCAACCAATCATGAATAGCCGATACGATATAAATGCCAAGAAATGCACCCAGCCATGACCATCCGATCTTATGGTGGGGTTTTCTTGAGGGGCTTTTTTGATCACCGATCATTTTTCGAAAATAATTTCTTAGCATGTTATGTCTCTCTTATCTGTTTGAATTAGCTGGGCTTTCAAGCATATATTATAACGATCAATTTTCCTACAGTTTATTGATATTATCACAATTTAAAAGAGACTTCCCTGTCCCGCAGGCTTTGCTTCACTCAACGCAATACACTCCGGCCCGTTGTTCTCCACACTGTTGACACTCTGCGACACGGTACGGATGGCTATATCATCACTATCGTAAGGAACAAGTAGCTTATAGACCTCACCGATATCGCTGTTGCTATTTAGCCACAGCTGCCAATGCTCTTGCGGCAGGATGACGGGCATGCGGTGGTGCACGGTTTGGATCGTGGCGTTGGGTTCGCAGGTGATGATGGCAGACCCGGGAAAGGCCCGGCCCGTTTTGGGATCCTGCCACAGGTCCCACACGCCTGCGAGAGCGAAATAGTTGTGCTTTTTGGGGTGGACGTAGTAGGGCTGTTTGGTCTGGTCGTCCACCTTCCACTCAAACCAGCCGTTGACGGGGATGAGGCAGCGGCGTGTACGGAAGCTTTCGGTGAAGGTGACCCGTTCGAAGAGGTTCTCGCTTCGGGCGTTGATCTGCATCGCACTTGTATCCTTGGCCCAGGAGGGGATAAGACCGAAATGGGTCTGGAGGTATTCGCCCGTGTTTAAAAGCGTCGCGACCGGCTTGGTCGGCGGGGTGTTGTAGGAGGGTTTTAGCGTGCCGATGCGGTCATGGAAGGTGGTGATGAGACTTTGTGCATCCGCTTTGAACGCCGTATCGTCATAAAGGGCTAAACGTCCGGGCATAGGGTCAGGGAACTCCTAGAACTTAAAAGGGCCGAAATAGCCCACAATCGAGCGTTTGGCCTCTGCAGGGACGTCATCTGCCGTATGGTCAACGAGGGTGTCGGCCTCACCGTAGGGGTGCTGTACCACCGTGACGAGGTAGCTGTATCCCTCCAGGTCGCGGTGCCAGTAGGCGGAGGTGAACTCTGCCCCGTAGGGTGCGGTGGCGATTTTTTGCAGGCTTTGGTCGCGGGTGTCATAGATCCATAAGATATCGCGTTCGTGCGCCTTGCTGTCTTCGGCGATCACCATGTAGGGGGAGTCGGGAAGCATCGAGATGTTGTCGGGGTTGGCTACCTGGGTCGGGTCGCAGATATTGTTACCGACCTCTTTGGGAGTACCCTCCAACAGCGGAGCGATCTTTGTCGCGACATACTCAGAACCGATCTTCGGATCTTTTTGGAGTTGCAAGGAGGCGATCATGCCGCAGGGATTGTAGGGCAGACGGATATGGTTGGCCTCTTTGAGGTCGTACTTCTTTTTCGCTTCACCCCGTTTTTTAAAGTCCTCCATCCCTTTGGCGACGACCGAAAGTGCAAAGTAGAGGCGGTTGTTTTTGGCGTCGTAGGTCAGACCTTCGCCTTTGTTAAACTCGGTCGTTGCGCCCAAAAGCGCCGCATAACGGCGGCTTTCGAGTCTCGAAGCCAGAAGCTCCATGCCCGGGCGCACTCTTAAACACTCTTTTTTGTTTTTGGCCGTCTTGACGGCGGTGAAACCTTCACGGCACCCCTCTTTATACTTTTTGCGATCAAACAGATCTGCGAAGGTGATCCCTTTTCGGATCGCGCGGTGGACGGCTTCGTCGGTTGTATGACCCAGGTCGATCCAGCTGATCTTGGCGCTTTTGCCCTCTTGCTGTTCCCATCTGGCCGCATAGAGGCGTCCGCCGGAGAGCTCCTGCATCTCGTCCGCTACAAACATAAAAAAAGCGCTGTTGGAGCCGTCGTCAGAGAGGTAGACGGTTCTTTGGTCGGGCATCACAAAGCCCAGCTCATGGGAGAAGCGCCCCATGGCATAGTGCTTGTAGACTTTAAACCCTTTTTTGTAGGGTTTGATCTCTGTCATCCAGCCGTGGTTGTAACCGCGTTGCTGCACTTTTTTAGGGGAGGTTGTCTCATCGTGGTAACGGTGTGCCGAGGCTATGATGGCGTTTGTTGCATCCGCTTTTCGCATATCGGCCTCATACTCTTCGCCACCCAAATGGCTGCCCCAGGGGGTAACCACACCGGCACAGTTGTTGGCGATCCCCCCGATATCAGCCAGGTTGATCCACTCATACGAGGTGGGCAAAAGCGCTCCGTCGCTGTAGCGTTTAAGCCGTGTCCGGTAGGCGCCGCCGCTTTGGCACTCCAGTTGGGTGATGGCATAGAAGTGGCCCCAGCGCTCATAAAGCGAGGTAAAATCGGGTCCCGCCCCGTTGTGACACACCTTTACCTCTCCTTTCTCGTCACGGATGAAGGCTCCGTTGATATCTTTAAGCGCCGCGAAGATCTCACCGTTATTATCCGGCGAAGTATCGCCCGTATAGGCGATGGTGTTGTAAACAAGGGGGAATACCTTATTAAAAAGGGTGACCGAGGGTGCCACTTCGATACGTGTGACTTCGGGAACGGGCGGTTTTTTTACAAAGTAATAGCGGGTCCAAAAAGCGATAAGGATGATAAAAAGTATGAGGCTGAAGATGAGTTGGCGTCGGGACATAACGGGCTCCTTTTTCGGATGTTATAATATCGAAAAAGAAAAAGATTGTGTAACCGATGCCGCGAGTCAACAATACCGAATTTTATAACCACTCTATCAGCCGTTACAAGATGACACCTAGGGGTGTGCACTGGGCATCCAAAGAGCGCCAGGAGCTGCGCTTCGAGGTCTTTAAAAAGCTTTTGGGGTATAAGCTGGAGCGCGCTACGGTCGTGGATGCGGGGTGCGGTTTCGGGGATCTGTACCTCTATCTGTGTGAGTCGGGGATACGGCCGCAGAAGTACATCGGGCTGGATGTGCATGCCAAGATGGTCAAAGAGGCGAAAAAACGGACGCGGCAGACGATCCTGCAGACCAATATCCTCAAAGAGAAGCTTCCCTATGCCGACTACTACCTTTGCAGCGGGGCGATGAATATCCTGGAGCGTTTCGAGACGGTGCTTTTTATCAAGCAGATGCTGAAATTCGCCGAAAAAGGGGTGATCTTCAATATCCTCAAGGGCAAAGACTACTCCGATACCTATAACAAGTACGAACCGGAGGAGATGCTTAAGCTTTTGGCATTTTTCGAAGGCGAGATCGAGATCATTGAGGGGTATCTTGATGACGACTTCACCGTCTATATGAAGAAGCCGCTCTGATGTGCGCGATATTCGGGGTGATCGGAAGCTATGACGGGCAGCGCTGCCAGGAAGCTTTGGCCCTTATGGGGCACCGGGGACCGGACGAAAGCCATATCCTGGCGCAGGAGGGCCTTTTTTTCTCCCATAACCGTCTGGCTATCATGGACCCTGACACCTCTGTCAAGCAGCCTTTTCATCGTGACGGGATTGTTTTGGGGTTTAACGGGGAGATCTATAACTTCGAAGCGCTGAAAAAAGAGCTTAAAGCGTACCCGTTTCAAAGCGGCTGCGACAGTGAAGTGGTCTTTGCCGCCTATTTGGAGTGGGGCGAAGCCTTTGTTGAGCGTCTGGAGGGGATGTTCGCCATCGCGGTCTACGATAAGGGACGGCTACTGCTTTTTCGGGACCGCATGGGGAAAAAACCGCTCTACTACTATAAAGATGCGCGTCAGATCATCTTCGCCTCGGAGATCAAATCGATCGGCCACATCGTAGAGGATCTGAAGATCAACAGCGATGCGATACGCTCCTACCTCTCTTTTCAGACGGCTATCGCCCCGATCACCTTTTTCGAGGGGGTCGTGTCGCTGCAGCCGGGGGAAAAGGCCGTAATCGACGCCGGGGGTACAAAGCACACTTTTTATGATGATATCCTCTCTGCTTCGGTTCACATAAAGCGTGCCCGGCAGGCGCATGAGGAGATCGAGACGCAGCTTTTGCGAAGCGTCCAAACACGTATGCATGCCGATGTCCCCGTAGGATACCTGCTTTCGGGCGGGGTGGACAGCGCTTTGGTATGCGCTATGGCACAGCGTTTTAGCGATCAGCCGATCCGTACCTTTACCCTGGGGTATGACGAGTTTGAGCGGTATGACGAATCGGTCTATGCCAGGGAGGTGGCTGACCATATCGGTGCAAAAAATGAGAAGATCATCTATACCTATGAGGATTTCAGGCGGGATATCAAGCGGGTACCCTACTATCTGGATCAGCCGCTTAACGATCCTGCCGCCCTGCCGCTTTTTCACCTTTTTGAGAGGATCCATAAGGATAGCGATATCAAGGTCGTACTCAGCGGTGAAGGCAGCGACGAGCTTTTCTTGGGGTACCGCCCCTATATGGAGCTTTTGGATATCGAACAGCTGGCCAAACTTGGAAAAAAGAGCTGGCTGAAAAACTACTTCAAAGCCCACCCCAGCGAGCATAGGGAGTGGGAGTGGTACCGTCGTATCTTTAGTGACGAACTTCTTTTCAGGGGAACAGCAGAAAGCTTCACCGACAGGCATCAGCAGGGGCTGTTAAAAGATAAAAAGATAGTGGGCCAAAGTATCGACCTGATCACCCCTTTTTATGACAGCTACCGCGACAACGGCCTTATCGAACCCAGCGTATGGTACCGCTACCTCGATCTGAAGGTGCATCAGGGGAACTATTTTCTGACGAAACTGGACCGTATGAGTATGGCACACGCTATCGAGGCCCGGGCCCCCTATATGGATCAAAACCTTGTCAAAAGCAGTTTTCAGATCGATCCCGCACTCTTTTTGCATGGCAGTCAAACCAAGCATCTGCTTAAGGAAGTGGCCCGAAAGTACCTTCCCGAAACGATCGTCGATCGTAAAAAACGGGGCTTTTCTTACCCCTTTATCGAATGGCTGGAGCGTATGGGTGCTTTGGATGAGGCGCTGCGAATGAACAAAGAGGTGAAGCTTTTTTACCCCAAAGCATTGGAACGTATGGTAACAGGTGCCAAAAAGGGCGCCTTTAAACAGCATATGTTCGGGATCTACATGCTTTTGGACTTTCTGGCCAACCGGGTAAAACGCTAGAAAAAACATTTTTTGGCTCTTATCCCTTTGATTTCAGTTAGAAATGACCGATCTAAGATATAATAATTTTTAATATAATCAAGGATTAACGGCATGGCTGATGAAGCACTCAGGTTTTTAGATGATGATATAACGCTTCAAGAGAACTCTAAAGAGCCGTGGTATATCCTTATCGTTGATGATGAACCGAGTGTACATGAGGTGACCAAACTTGCGCTGAAAGGTTTCACCTACGAGGGTCGGGGGCTTGAACTGGTCTCTGCCTACAGCAAAAAAGAGGCGGCTACGCTTTTTGGCAAAGGCCGTTTCGCCGTTGTCCTGATCGATGTGGTCATGGAAACAGACAGTGCCGGACTGGAGCTGGTAGAGTATATACGCAAAGAGGCCCAGGATGAGGAAGTGCGGCTTATCATCCGTACCGGCCAGCCGGGTACGGCTCCTGAACGTTTCGTCATCGATCATTACGATATCAACGATTACAAGGAGAAGACGGAGCTGACGGTAGACCGTATCTATACGACGATGCGCACAGCCCTCTCGCAGTATCAAAAGCTGCTGGAACTGGGACAAAAGCAGGAAGAATTGCAAACCCGCCTCCATTATGATGCCTTGACGGGCCTTCCCAACCGCAACCTTTTGCATGATGATCTGGTGTTTCCCCTGTCGCGTTCGCTTATCCTGATCGACACCGACTTTTTCGGGATGATCAATGACGCCTACGGCTTTGAGTTTGGAGACAGGGTGTTGCAGTTCATCTCTGTCGAACTGCAAAAACTGCTGGTGGACAGAGAGCGGGTCTACCATCTGGAAGCGGACCACTTTGCCATAGTGATCGAACACGGCGATAAGATCCGCCTGGAGCGTCTCAAAGAGGCGTTGATCAACCTCTCCCACCGGCTCAAATATGAGAGTGACGGGGTATCGGCACGTATCAGTTTCTCCATGGGTATCGTCATCGAAGAGTCCGAAGAGCTGATCCAAAAGGCCTATATGGCGATCCGTCAGGCGCGTTCGGTTTCACGAAACCGGGTCCAGGTCTATCACGAGTCGATGCAGATGGTCGCCTTTATGCAGGAGAATGCCCAATGGACCAAACTGCTTAATACCGCTATCGAACAGCGCTCTTTGGTACCTTACTTTCAACCGATCCTTAATATCAAAACGGGTCAGGTTGAAAAGTATGAGGCATTGGTCCGTATGCATCTCAACGGAACGATCGTCTGCCCCCATGAGTTTTTGGGTGCCGCACGTTTTTCGGGAATGCTGCCTCAGATCACCAAGATCGTACTGGAAAAGACGGCTAAGATCTTTGCCGATAACAGTTACAGCTTCTCTATTAATGTCACCGATCAGGATTTTGCGGAGGAGGGGTTTGTGGATTTTGTCAAAGATACCCTCCACCGTTACCGTATAGATCCCAAAAGGGTCGTATTTGAACTGCTTGAGGAGAACAGTCTTAAGAAGAATCCCGAAGCGCTTAACGTCATTCACCAGTTGAGCGAACTGGGTTGCAATATCTCGATTGATGATTTCGGCGTCGAGTGCTCCAACTATGCACAGCTGATCACCAATGACCTGGAAAGCATCAAGATAGACGGCAGCTTTATCAAAGAGATCGATAAATCTTCCAACTGTTACCTGGTCGTCGATGCGATCATCTATTTTGCCAAAAAGGTGGGCGTCAAGACCGTAGCTGAGTATGTCCACTCCAAAGCGGTCTTTGAAAAGGTCAAGGAGATGGGTGTCGATTTCGCCCAGGGGTACTACATCGGAGAACCCAAAGAGGAACTTTAGCTTCACTTTAGCCCTTCTTTATATAATGGCACCCATATTTTTCGGTAGCAAAAAGGAAGAGCAATGAGTATTAAAATTTGGCACAACCCGCGCTGTTCAAAGTCGCGCCAGGCTTTGGGAATTCTAGAAGAGAAGGGTTCTGAGGTAGAGATCTATAAATATCTTGATGAGAACCCCGATGCGGTGACGATTAAAGAGATCATCAATCTTTTGGGTGTCAAACCGCGTGAGATGATGCGTACCAAAGAGGATATCTACAAGGATCTGGGACTGCAGGATGTGGAGGATGACGCAGCGCTCATTGAAGCGATGGCACAGCATCCCAAACTGATCGAGCGTCCGATCATCATCAAAGAGGGTAAGGCCGTTATCGGCCGTCCGCCTGAAAGAGTTTTGGATTTAATTTAGCTTTTAGCTTTATCGGTTTACAATTAATAAGATACCAATACAAAGGAGCTGCATGAAAGATTTATCTAAGAGGGCGACTGAGATGTTTGTTGCATTTAAAAGTATGCCTGCAGCTTCGAAATAGCCGAAGAACAGAAATTTCGAAGCGGAAATATCTCAGCAGGTGCTAAAGGCCGCGAAGGTTTTCTGTCTGAAAAAGGCAAGACCGCGACCGGAAGCGATGAGAGTATATCGGGCTTTTAGGATCTCGAAAGATGATGAGCTGATGGGAAATCCCAAAACAGCAGAAGTTGACGTATGCAAACGCACTGACATCCTAAATCGTCCCGTTGCTTCAAAGGTCTCAAAAGTGTTGAGTCATCCCGCAATGAAGCGTTGCGATGCCAAAAACGGCATCAAAAACTGGAAGGTGAGGTAACACCTGGCGGGTAGCAGCTCAGAACACTTTGAGACTGTTTTTTCAAAGCCTTAAATATAAATTTCCTACTATCATTTTTTTCAAAGCAACTTTTCGATATAATCGCCTAAAATTATGTCAGGACAGAATGCACACAGATGCATTGCATTGTCCGTTTTAGGGACGCTAAATGTTACTATTTACTCCAGGACCGACCCCGGTACCAGAATCTGTACGCCAGGCGATGGCGACACCGACACTACACCACAGAACGCCTGAATTTGAGGCTATTTTCAAAGAGGCCAGAGAGAAACTGCTGAAGCTTTACGGTATGGATGAGGTCGTGATGCTCGCTTCATCGGGAACCGGTGCGATGGAAGCGGCGGTATTGAACTTGACGCGCAAGAAGATCTTGACGGTCAATTCCGGCAAGTTCGGAGAGCGTTTTGGCAAGATTGCCAAAGCGATGGGCAAAGAGCATGTCGAGTTGACCTACGAGTGGGATACGCCTGCGTCCGTAGAAGATGTGGTCAAGATGGTTAAAGAACACAGTGATATCGATGCGATCGCGATCCAGGTAAGTGAAAGTGCCGGCGGTCTTCGCCACCCGGTTGAAGCGATTGCCAAGCAGGTCAAAGAGATCAACCCTGAGATCTCTATCATCGCTGACGGTATTACGGCTTTGGGTGTCGAGAAGATCGATACTACACATATCGATGCGCTGATCTCCGGAAGCCAAAAAGCGTTGATGCTGCCTCCGGGTCTGGCCATGATCGGTCTAAGCAGCAAAGCGGTAGCCAAGATCGGTGCCGGTGAGGGGTACTACCTAAACCTTGCCAGCGAGATCAAAAAACAGCAGCAGAACACGACAGCCTATACGGCACCGACGACACTGATCATCGGTCTGAATGCGATTCTTGACGAGATCTTTGCCAAAGGCGTGGATACACTTTATGACGAGACGGCACGTCGCGGTGCGGCAACGGCAGCAGCGCTGCAGGAGATCGGACTGAAGATCTATCCTAAGTCAGCCGCCAAATCGATGACGACGATTGTCGACGACAAAGCGAGCGAGATCCGCAACCTGCTTAAATCGGATTACGAGGTCAATGTCGCAGGCGGACAGGATCACCTTAAGGGGAAGATCTTCCGTATCAACCATATGGGTCTGATCCCGGTTAACGAAGCGGCATGGGTTGTCAACGCGATCGAACTGGCTTTGGACAAACTGGGTGTTCGAAACTATGACGCCACAGCGACAGCTGTCTTTAACAAAACCTATTACGGAATCGGTTAATGGTCTACGAACACGAGATACCCGTCGGTTCTAAACTTTACTTTTCGGAAAGTGCCAAGCTCAAACGTGAGATCGAGCACAAGGCGAGTACTATTTTGGAAGAGGAGGGGTTTGAGGAGATCGTAACCCCGCTTTTCTCCTATCACCAGCACCAGAGCATCGAGGATGAGAAAGAGGTGATCCGTGTCAACGACACCAAAAACAACCCGATGACCCTAAGAGCCGATTCGACGATCGATGTGGTACGCATCATCGATAAGCGTCTGGGACGTAACACGGACCATAAAAAGTGGTTTTATATCCAGCCGGTAGTACGCTACCCTTCGGTGGAGACCTACCAGGTCGGCGCGGAAGTGATCGGCGAAGCGAAACTTGACGGACTTTTGAACGTCGCGGCACATATCTTCAATGCTTTGGAGTGTCAGCCTCTGCTGCAGCTTTCCAATATCAGTATCCCCAAAATACTTGTAGAAGAGTTCGGTTTTACGATCGATATGTTCAAACGTATCGAAGTGCAGGCATTGCGTTCCAAGGGGTATGCGTGGATGGATGACTTGATCTATCTGAACCAGGCGGACCAGATCACACCGGATCTTTTGGCCAAAGTTCCCGAGTCGATCAGAGAGCCTTTAGAAAAACTCAAGGCATTAGCCGATACGATTGAGTATAAGAACGTGGTCGTGGCGCCGCTGTATTACGCGAAGATGCGCTATTACGATGAACTTTTTTTCCGTTTTATCGAAGATAACCAGGTGCTCTCACGCGGCGGAAAATATATTAATGATGAAGTGAGCTCCGTGGGATTCGCACTTTATACAGATGAACTTATAGAAACTATAGATAAGAAACGAAGAGGATAAGAGATGAAAGCAGATTTGATTGTAGGGATCCAGTGGGGTGACGAAGGTAAAGGAAAGATCGTTGACCTTTTGGCCCAGGAGTATGATATGGTGGCGCGCTACCAGGGCGGGCACAATGCCGGCCATACGATTGTGGTAGACGGTGAAACGATCGCCTTACACCTGATCCCTTCGGGTATTTTGAACCCTGAGGCGGTCAACATCATCGGTAACGGTGTCGTCGTATCTCCCGAAGCTCTGATCAAAGAGATGGGGCAGTTTGAAAGTTTAGAGGGTCGCCTCTTTGTCTCGGAATCGGCGCATATGATCCTGAACCACCATATCATGATCGATCAGGCAAAAGAGAAGCTTCGCGGTAAAAATGCTATCGGAACGACGGGACGCGGTATCGGGCCTGCTTACAGTGACAAGATTTCACGAAGCGGTTTTAGAATCGGGGAACTTCGTGACGTAGAGAAACTTTCTGAAAAGATCATGGACTACTGTACACAAAATGCCCCTCTGCTTAATGCTTTGGGAATTGATATCCCTAACAAAGCGGATCTGGAAAAAGAGCTGGTAGGGTATGCGAAAGCGCTACTGCCTTATATCTCCAACACGACGCAGCAGGTTTGGAACGCACTTAAAGAGAATCAAAAAGTTCTTTTGGAAGGTGCCCAGGGTACGATGCTTGATATCGACCACGGTACCTATCCGTATGTCACATCCTCTTCCACGATCTCTGCGGGTGCCTGTACGGGTCTGGGTATTTCGCCAAAAGATATCGGAAATGTTATCGGTATTGCCAAAGCGTACTGTACGCGTGTCGGTAACGGACCGTTCCCGACAGAGGACCTGGGTGAGGCCGGTGCACGTCTTGGTAAGCAGGGACATGAATTCGGTACGACAACCGGGCGCGCAAGACGCTGCGGATGGTTCGATGCGGTTGCCTGTAAGCATGCCTGCCGTATCAACGGTGTCGATGAGCTTTCTATCATGAAACTGGATGTTTTGGACGGATTTGACGAGATCAAAGTGTGTGTCGCCTATGAGCTTAACGGCCAGCAGATCGACTACATGCCGATAGAGCTTGAAGATGTCACACCGGTTTATAAGAGTTTTAAAGGGTGGGCCAAGACTGAAGGTGCCAGAACCCTGGAAGAGCTTCCGGCTGAAGCACGAGCCTACCTGGACGAAATCGAAAAACTTGTCGAGACCAAAATCGGTCTTATCTCTACAAGTCCTGACAGAAACGACACGATCATCCTCTCTTAGTCATGAAGTCCAAATTTGCTCCTTTAGTCAAGCTCAAAAAAGAGCAGCTGGAAGAGGCAAAAAGGGCACTGATGCGTTTAAACGCCTATATCAATGAGGTCGAATCCGAACTCGTTTCCCTTAAAAACGAACTTAACTCTTTAGAGGTTCCCTCCGGGGGAACCGCACTTCTTTTTTCCCAATACAGTATGATGACACAAAGCTTTCACCAGCAGATCCGCAATAAGAAAGAGGAACTGTACCGCTGTATCAGGGATTTGAACGTGGTACAGGATCGTGTCAACAGAGCCTACATCGAGTATGAAAAGTATCACTACCTCCAAAAAGAGGAGGAGCGCGCTTTACTGCTGCGTCTGAAGAAAAAAGAGGCTTTAGAACTTGATGAAATTGCCGTAATGGGGTACAATTTGCAGCAAGCGGGAGATTTATGAAGAGACTGTTTTTAGTAGTAACGGCAACGGTATCACTGTATGCCGCCGATAATACGCGTGTTTTTGACTGTACGAAGATCTTTGAAGAGCGGAAGATGGAGCTTGTGCAAAAGCTTGAGCGCATCGATGCACAGGAACAGGCCCTGGAAGCGCTAAAAGATGCTACAAGCCAGCTTCTGGACGATAAAAAGCTTCAGCTTGACGCGCAGGAGAAGAAGATCACCGCTTTAGAGGCTGAAGTGAAGGCCAAAGAGGCGCGTATCGAAAAGATGCTCCAAGAGAACAAAAAGGTTCTGGAAGATATCAAAAAGGCGAAGATGGACAAGGTCTCCAACATCTATGCCAAGATGAAAGCGGGTGCCGCTGCAGAGATCTTTACCAAGATGGACAGCGAAAAAGCAAGCCAGATTCTGGCCTCACTGCCGCCTAAAGTATTAGGGAAAATCTTTGCCAAGATGAAGCCGGAAAAAGCGGCGGAGCTGACCAACAAAATCAACCAAAATCCGCCTAAAAAGTAGTCTTTCAAACGCCCCTTGGGGCCCCTCTTTATGAAATTTTTACCAAAACTTGGATATAATCGCAACAATATGATTCAAGGGACTTTGAGATGAGAATTTCACCTACACACGCTCCACATGTTGCCAATAAAATTGCCATCGATCTGAGTAATAGCGGTATCGTTACACTGACACGCGGGGTTGAAGCTGTAGCTGACCAGGCCAATGAGATCATCTTAGCCGATCTGAAAAAAGAGAGTGCACTCGAAGAGAAGGTGCGCGAGCTGATGAGTGAAAACGAGGATGACATCGATTTTTACCAGGCTGATGAAAAACAGCTCTTTTGGATGATCAAAAAGAAGATGGCCAAAGAGTTTGATGTAATTCTCTCCTACGAAGACCGCTACAGCAATGTAGCACACGATATTCTTGATCAGCTCTACGAAGAGGACCTGATTCATTACGATGTCTCTGAAAACCAGGTGAAAAATATCATCTTTGATGCAATTGACACCTATGTAAAATCATTCTCTGATATTGAAGACAGCGTCTTTGAAAAGATCAAGGGGTATAAGCGTAAACTGATTCCAGGAAGTGAAGAGTACGATATCGTGTTTGATAAACTCTACAGCGAAGAGCTGGCAAAGCGAGGCATGGCATAATGAAAAAAGCGTGGATATATTTGGAAAACGGCACCTTCATGGAAGCGAACAGCTTCGGTGCCGAGACGACACTAACCGGTGAGATCGTTTTCAATACCTCATTGACAGGTTACCAGGAGATCGTAACCGACCCTTCGTATGCGGGACAGTTTGTCACTTTTACGATGCCGGAAATCGGTAATGTCGGTGTCAATGCCCAGGATATGGAGTCCAAGGGAGCTTTTACCAAAGGGATCATCGTTCGTAACTACCACAAGCGTTACTCTAACTTCAGAGGGGAACGTGCTTTGGACGAACTGCTTAAAGAGTTCGGCGTTATGGGAATCTGCGATATCGATACACGTTACCTGACAAAGATGCTTAGAACCGAAGGTTCGATGATGATGATCGCCTCCACTGAAGTCTCTGACAAAGAGGAGCTTAAAAAGATGCTTGAGGCCAGCCCCCGCATCGAAGATATCAACTATATCGAAGAGGTGAGTACGAAAAAAGCCTATGTTCATGAGAACGGTGCCTATGATGCGCGGAAATTTGTCTACAACACGGGAATCGAGAAGAGAGCGAAGATCGTTGCGATCGATTTCGGTGTCAAGCGCAATATCCTCAACGAACTGACTGAAGTCGGTCTGGATGTCGAGGTCGTGCCTAACAGTTTCGATGCCCAAGAGCTGATCGAGCGTCATAAAAACGGCGATATCAACGGCGTGTTTCTCTCCAACGGACCGGGAGACCCTCTGGTCTTGACAAGCGAAGTGGCCAAGATCAAAGAGCTGATTGCGGCGAAGATACCGATGTTCGGTATCTGTCTGGGCCATCAGCTGCTCTCTATCGCGCACGGCTATGAGACCTTTAAACTCAAATTCGGTCACCACGGCGGTAACCACCCGGTAAGAAACGAAGCGACGGGTCTTGTAGAGATCACGGCACAAAACCACAACTACAATGTTCCCGACACTATCACGGAAGTGGCGACGGTAACACATAAGAACCTTTTTGACAATACGATCGAGGGTCTTAAGTATAACGACAGCCCGATCTTCTCGGTTCAGCACCATCCTGAATCAAGCCCGGGACCACACGAAAGCCGTTATATATTTAAAGAGTTTCTAGAGAGCATGGTCTGATTATCAGATCTGCTTATATAATTAACACAAAATTAACACTTACGCCATACAATGGTGCTATCCATTTACAGTTTAGCAGCCATAAATCCAATTTTACCCCTGAAGGAACCGTATGCCCACTATCGAGATCTTGACTATCATCAGTTTCGGATTTTTCGGTTCCCTGGGCCACTGCATCGGTATGTGCGGCGGTTTTATCATCACTTATACTTCGTCAAAGATCGATCCCCAGACATCACGCCTGGTTCAGTCGATGCAGCACCTTCTTTATAATGCGGGCCGTATAACCTCCTATGTGATTCTCGGGGCGCTTTTTGGAGCGTTTGGATCGTTATGGGAAGCGACACCGCTGATGCGCGGTATCATGTTCGGTATCGCAGGCGTTCTGATGATCCTTATGGGCTTCTCGCTTTCGGGAAAAATCCGTTTCTTAAACTCGGTTGAGTACAACCTTACAAATAAAAAGTGGTACAGAACCCTGTTTCAAAAGCTGATCACTTCACCGAGCAAACAGAGCTTTTTCTTCCTGGGGATGCTAAACGGTATCTTCCCGTGCGGCCTGGTCTATGCGGCTTTGGTATGGGCAATGGTGACCAAATCGATGGTTGGAGGGGCCTTGGTGATGCTTCTGTTCGGGCTGAGCACCCTTCCGGCACTCTTTAGCTTCGGCTTCTTTGTGGGACTTTTAAAGCAGATCACATTCAGAAATATCATGATCAATATCGCGGCCCTTGTGGTCATACTGTTCGGAGCCTATACATTATATAAGAGCTTCAGACAGTTTAATGTTCACTTTAAGGTAGAGACTACAGCAACAACAGCTATGCATCACCAAAAAACGCATACCCATGAGATGCAGACTCTCCATAACGACTTGAACAAATCTGAGCAAAACAGTAATAAAGCCCAAGATAACGAAAACAGTCACCACTCTTGTCACTAAATGTAACTTAAATCTTAATTTACTCTTTAAAAAAAAACTATTTTTAAAATTAATGTTTAGATGAAAAACCTTTAAGGTTCATCACAACTTCTGCCTACTATAATCATAGTGCTAATCTATGGCTGTAAATTAAAAGGAGGCTGTGAATGGAAAATCGTTTAGAATACGATTATGATGTTGCGAAGTTATTTACTTATGCTACATTAGTTTTCGGTGTAGTCGGTATGTTGATTGGGGTGATCATCGCTTTTCAGATGGCATTCCCTGCACTTAACTATCTAGCTGGTGAATACGGAACATTTAGTCGTCTACGTCCGCTTCACACAAGTGGTGTTATTTTCGGATTTACTTTTAGTGGTATTTTTGCTACTTGGTACTACGTGGGTCAGCGTGTACTTAAAGTATCTCTAAAAGAGTCAAAGTTTTTGATGGGACTGGCAAAGTTCCATTTCTGGGCATATATTGTACTAATGGTTATCGCTGTTGTTACACTTTTCATGGGTATTACTACATCTAAAGAGTACGCAGAACTAGAGTGGCCACTAGACTTGCTTGTTGTTGTTGTATGGGTTTCTTGGGGTCTGAGCATTTTCGGACTTGTAGGTATCCGTCGTGAAAAATCTCTATACATCTCTGTATGGTACTACATTGCATCATTCCTTGGTATTGCAATGCTTTTCGTTTTCAACAACATGGAAGTTCCTACATATTTCGTTTCAGGTGTCGGTTCATGGTATCACTCAGTATCAATGTATGCCGGTACAAATGATGCACTAGTACAGTGGTGGTATGGTCACAATGCGGTTGCATTCGGTTTCACAGTGCCAATCGTTGCAATGATCTATTACTTCCTTCCGAAAGAGTCTGGTCAGGCTGTATACTCTTACAAGCTTTCACTACTATCTTTCTGGGGTCTAATGTTCGTTTACCTATGGGCTGGTGGTCACCACCTTATCTACTCTACAGTTCCAGACTGGATGCAGACAATGGGTTCAGTATTCTCAGTAGTACTTATCCTTCCATCTTGGGGTTCTGCGATCAATATGCTTCTGACAATGAAGGGTGAGTGGCAGCAGGTTGCGTCAAATCCATTGATTAAATTCATGGTTCTTGCATCAACTTTCTACATGTTCTCAACTCTAGAAGGTCCGATTCAGGCGATCAAATCTGTAAATGCGCTTGCACACTTTACTGACTGGATTCCAGGTCACGTACATGACGGTACTCTTGGTTGGGTTGGATTCATGATCATGGCTTCTGTATTCCATATGGTTCCACGTATGTTCAACCGCGAACTATACTCTCAGAAGATGATGGAAAACCAGTTCTGGATTCAGACTATCGGTGTTGTTCTATACTTCTCAAGTATGTGGATTGCAGGTATCACTCAGGGTATGATGTGGCGTGCAACTGATGAGTTCGGTTCACTACAGTACTCATTCATTGATACCGTTACTAACCTATTCCCTTACTATTTAATTCGTGCTATTGGTGGATTGCTATATCTAGTAGGTTTCTTCATGTTCGTATACAACATCTATAAAACGATGACGTCTACAAAAGAAGTTGCTGCTGCTGATATGACAAATAAAACACCAATGGGCGCATAAGGAGATAATGATGTTTGCATGGTTAGAAAAAAATCCATTTTTCTTTGCGGTCGGTATTTTCGTCGTTATCGCATTTGCCGGGCTTGTTGAAATCCTGCCTAGCTTTACACAAGCGTCTCGTCCTGTTGTAGGTACTAAGCCGTATACGGTTCTAGAACTTGCCGGTCGTCACGTTTATATCAAGGATAGCTGTAATGCATGTCACTCTCAGCTGATCCGTCCGTTCAAATCAGAGACTGACCGTTACGGTTCTTACTCTCTATCTGGTGAGTATGCATATGACCGTCCATTCCTATGGGGTTCTAAGCGTACTGGTCCGGACCTTCTACGTGTAGGTAACTACCGTACGACTGACTGGCATGAAAACCACATGTGGGATCCTGCCGGAACTGTTAAAGGTTCGATTATGCCAGCTTATAAGCACATGTTCTCAAATGAAGCTGATGTAGAGACGGCTTACGCTGAAGCGGTAACTGTTAATAAAGTATTCAACGTACCTTATAACACTGCTGTTCCAATGCGTGACGGTTCAACTGCAACTGTATCTCTTGCTGCTACGTGGGAAGAAGGTCAAAAAGCTGCATTGGCAGAAGCGCAGGCAATCGCTGCTGATATGAAAGACAAAAACGTTAAGAAAATGGTCGCAGAGGGTAAAATTCCTGAGATCGTAGCACTTATTGCTTATCTTAACAGCTTAAAGTAGTTTGATGGATTGGGAAGAATTTGCCGCATACGGTTATTTCTTCTTAACCGCCTTATTGGTCTATCTTCTATACGGGTACATCTGGCACCTGTATAAGAGCGAGAAAACCGGGCGAAGAGATTATGAAAAGTACGGGAATATCGCTTTGGATGATGAGATAGACTCCGAGCCGGTAGAGAAGTACGAAAAAAACGAAAACAAAGAGGAGGCTTAAGGTGAAAAAACTCATCATAGGTGGAATTGTTTTTACTGTTGCATTATTAGGTATCGTTTTTACCAGTTTTACTGGAGCAGATGCTGATGCTTTAAATGAGGCTGGTTCTAATATCAACCTTTATTCAGCGATCGCAGCAGTAGTTATCGTGTCTGTATCTGTAGCAGTTGTATTGAAGTATGTTAACCAAATGCAAAATGATACGGCTACGGGTGAAGACTCAGGTCATGAGTGGGATGGAATCAGAGAGTACAAAAATGAATTGCCAACTGGTTGGGCGATCATGTTTATCGTTCTTATCGTATGGTTCATCTATTATCTATTGGTTAAATATCCGGTAGGTACGTATTCTCAGATCGGTGAGTACAACGAAGAAGTTGCTGCGCATAAAGCGAAGTTTGAAAAAGAGTGGTCTAACCTAGACGGTGACAGACTTAAAGAGATGGGTGCTTCTGTCTTCTCTGTTAGCTGTGCTCCATGTCACGGTGCTATCGGTGACGGTATGAGTGGACGTGCTGAAGATCTTGCACACCGTACTTTCAAAAAAGAGTATGTTAAGCAAATCGCAACTCACGGTTCTAACCAGCTAGGTTTCGGTTTTATGCCTGATCGTTCTGGTCTATTCAACGCTAACACGGGTGCTCCAATCACAGACGCTGAGATCGATGCGGTAGCTAGCTACGTATCTAACGGCTTTACTGGTGAAGGTGCTGATGTATTCGCAGGTGCTTGTAGTTCTTGTCACGCTAACGGCGAAGGTATTCCGTTTGTCGGTCCAAACCTAAAAGCGTATGACGCAGGTCTAATAACTGCAATCTTATCCAACGGTAGTAAAAAAGGTCTAATCGGTATGATGCCAGCCTTCAAAGGCCAGCTGACTGAAACTCAGATCAAAGCTGTTGCTACTTATGTTGAAAATCTTACAAAGTAGGGAGAGAAGATGGCTGAAACTGTAGAAAATAGAAATGTATTCGGTTTACACGGGATCGGTGGCGCTTTAATCGCTACTGTTCTTCTGCTTTCTATTCTTGCTTGGTTCACAATCATGGGACTGGGCATTCAAAAAGAGCAGGCGCAGAACTTTTACGACGTTAAAGCATCTGAGCTTAAGATGATCAATGACGGCAAAACATCTGCTGACTTCGTCGTAGATGTTAAAGCGAAATAGGGGGCGATGATGAAACTTGATGTTGTAATCACTGTAGGTTTAATTATCACTGCAGCAATCACATTGTGGTCTGTATTTACTGTTAACCACTTCTACGTAGGTTAATCGTTGGCTACTCTATTGAACAAAGCGGCACTTCGTGTGTCGCTTCTTCTTGTATTAACCCTCTCATGTGTCAAAGCCGATTACTTTTTTACTGATAGTGTTATCCAGGTTAAAGAGTTTACTGATAAGATCGAGACTATGGGTGCAGAACTGCATCAAAAGACAGGCTGGAATCTCTATCTACTCGCAGTGGATGATATTGGTGAGCAGAAACTGATCGACTACCAAAAAGAGCAGGCGCAATATCTGAAAAAGCCTTTTATCATGTTGACCCTGGCGATCAAACAGGGGAAGGTGATCCCGGGCCACATGGATGATCGACACGGTAAAGTGGGGATCTTCGGTTCGGACAACTACCGCCAGCAGTTTGATTACCAAGAGGTCTTAAACGGTACCCTCTACCCGATCTTGGGATCCAAGGTCAAGGGTGACCCGAGACAAAAATATATCACGGCTCTTTATAACGGCTATGCCGAGATAGCGGACCAGGTAGCCCAAACCTACAATGTTGAACTTAAAAGCTCCGAAGGCAATGCCAACCGGATTGTGATCAATACGCTCAGATTTGTCTTCTATCTGATTATATTGGGTGCCGTGGGGATTTTTACCTATAATAAATTTTTTAAAAGAGTACAAGCATGAGTGAAAAAGTAGATAGAGGCCTTCGCTGGCCCAGAGGAATCATCCTAGGAACGATCGGTATCATCCTGCTCTCTGCAGGTACGATCTGGATAGCTGTGAAAAACCCGGTACAGATGTCAAACGACTTTATCAACAAATATAAGGTTATCGACAAAAATATCAATGATGTGATCAATGCGAATATCGCATTTAACAAAAAATACAGCTTCAGCTATATCCCAAACCCCTTGAGACAAAAAGAGTGCGAGATTAGCTACAAAGTGGTGACAAAAGAGGGCAAAGCGGTAAATGACGCCACGATTCATGCACTATTGACCCGTCCCGATGAAGTGAACCATGATATCAAGCTGGAACTCAAACGTATGGATAACGGTCTCTATACTTTCAAAAAAGTAGACCTTCCGCTTGAAGGAAGATGGAACCTTTTTGCCAACGTCACGGTAGGCGATGAAAAAGGCTTTTTACGTCTGAAACTCGATACCCGTTATCCTAAAGATATCCTCGATTTCGAAACCGTTCTTCCGATGAACTAAACGTTTCGCCCAAGGAGTATAGATGCGAGTCTTTTCAACCTCCAGGGCGTTACGTAACCACTATAACGCAGCACTTCAAACCAACCAGTTCATCGATAAAGCGATTACGATCGGAGAGCTTTTCTCTAAAATCGTACTGGTACCAGGACGTGTCTTTATCGATCCCGAGACCCGTCTGCTGCTGCTTGCCAAGGCAAGCGAATTTGAAAACTTCATCAAGCTGCAAATAGAGAGAGATCTTTTCAGTTTCCTGCACAACTCCGACTATATCTTCCGTTTTTTTGAAGAGCTCAGCGGCGAGAAGGTATCGGTAGACGATATCGACATCTACGATACCTATGAAGAGTATGCCGAACATCTGGCCATTCTTAAAGAGCTGATGCAGCGTTATCGAAAACTCTTGGATGAGCATGCATTAACAGATCCCATCTTTTTGCCGGAAGTCTACGAGCTTAACCGTGCCTATTTGATGGGGATAAAAAGCGTCGAGATAGAGCTTGAGGGGTATCTGACCGCATTTGAGATGGAGTTGCTGCAAGAAGCGAGCAGGATCACCGAGGTTAAAATCATTCTTCATGCAAACAGTTACAACCTCAAACTGCAAGAGCGCTTCAAAGCGCTGGGGTTTGATCTTCAGCCGGGATACCGCTATACACTCAACCTTTCGCCGTATACTATTGAGAGTAGTGAACTTTATGATCCCAAGATCACTGTTCAGACAGAAAGCTTTAGCGAGCGGGTTTTGCAGGTGGCTTTTATCAAAAAGAAGATCTCCGAATTTGTCCTGGAAAAAAAGATAGACCCTGCCGATATCGTCGTGATCCTGCCCAGTGAATCCTTCGCTACGACGCTGGCACTTTATGATGAAGAGAACAACTTCAACTTCGCGATGGGTCTGCCCTTTACGACGACACTTTTTATGAAACGTATCGACGCGATTATGGCCTACTTCGATCATCCGACACAGGAGCAAAAAGAGCGCCTTAAACGCTTTATGAGCGGTATCGAAGCGGCTTATGACGTGATGCGTCTGCACTACAGCGACGTAGTGAGTATGGAGCTTTTTTTAAAGATAGTGGAGCCCTTTTGTATCGGAAATGAAGAGAGTGTCCAAAAGATCATCAATGAACAGCTTTTTGAGTTTAAGAAACTGGCCGGCTTGCTTGAGGGGTCGACATTTAAGATCTACCTCAAGCTGCTGATGCAGCGGCTGGCTTCAGTTACGATCGATGATGTCAGAGGCGGTAAGGTGACGGTGATGGGAGTGCTGGAAACCCGCGGAAGCTGCTTTGACGGGGTGATCGTCGTTGACTTTAACGACAGTTTCGTGCCCAAAAAGAGCCAAAAAGATCTCTTTTTAAGTTCAGCTATCAAATCCCAGGTAGGTCTGCCCACATCCAAAGACCGGGAAGCTTTACAAAAATACTTCTATCAAAGACTCTTTGAAAACGCAAGTGAGGTGGCTATCTCCTATGTGTCGGGAGAGTCGCAGATCCCTTCGAAGTTTTTGACAGAACTTGGGATCAAAAAAGCGCAGGGAAGCGATGAAGAGGGGTACAGCCGTATTCTTTATGAGAAAAACTCTCTTAAAGGGTTTGAACCCAGGGAGATCACAGCCCCCTATGACTTCAGATCCCGGCCGCTTTCGGCTACGGGGCTTAAAGCCTACCTCTCTTGCAAGCGCAAGTTCTACTACAACTATATAGCAAGGCTCAAAGGACATGAGATTCCGCTGGATATGCCCAAAGAGAGCGAGGTGGGACAGTGGCTGCATGCGCTACTTGAAGAGGTCTATACGACGCACAAAAGCTTTGATGATGCGGCAGCTTTGCACCGTGCGATCGACAAGGCCTTTGAAGAGCACAAATCAAAGGGTGAGATGGGCCGTTATCTCGTGCGACTTTGGCTGGAGCGTCTGGAACCATTTTATGCCAACGAGGTGGAACGCTTCAAGTCGGGCTACCGGATACATGCCCTGGAAAAGGATCTCAAGACGCTTCGTTACGGGATCACCCTGACGGGGAAAGTGGACCGTATCGATACACGTGACGGGATGCTGAGCATCATCGACTACAAAAGCGGTTCGATCGACCTGGCCCAGACAGCGGGACAGGTGGAAAAAGCGACCGACTTTCAGCTGGAGTTTTATGCGCTGTTGGCATCACAGCTGGGTGAAGTGGAAGATGCCAACTACTATGAGCTCAAAACGGGGTATCTGCGCAAAGAGATCATGCTGAATGAAAAGATCGAACGGCTGGACGAGATACTGCAGGAGCTTGCGGGTATCACCGAGATCAATTTCGAGATGACAGAGGATAAGGCGGTCTGCCGCTTTTGCGACTATGTCCATCTGTGCGGGAGAGGGTAATGGCGTTTATCCCCTTTTTAGGCTACGAAGCGAGTGCCGGTTCGGGCAAGACCTTTAACCTCGTCGTACGTTACCTTTCACTGCTTTTCATGGGAACCGAACCCGAAAAGATATTGGCCCTGACCTTTACCAACAAGGCGGCGAGCGAGATGTCTGAGCGTATCATCGCGACAATGCAGGATCTTGAAAACCGGGGCGAGCTGGATGTGATCGCTGCGACACTGGAGCGTCCGAAAGAGGAACTACTGGCAAAGAAAAGCGAGCTGATGGGGCTGCTTTTAAACAGCGAACTCAAGATCATGACGATCGACAAGTTCTTCGCCCAGGTACTGCGAAAATTTTCGCTTTATGAGGGGCTTCAGCCCAATTTCGCCATCACTGCCCAGGCCAGAGAAATCGATATCATCAAACAGATGCTCTCGCGTACCGAAGTGGCCGGGGAGCAAAAGCGTCTGATCCATCTGGCGTTGATGACCCAAAAGCGTCTGGCCGATCTTTTTGAACTCTTAGGCGGCCTCTACCTCAAGCAAAAGGAGTTCGGAAAACTCTCCTTCACTGAAGAGAACTTCGCCGTTTTGGAAAACGTGGTGATGCAGCACGCCCTTAATATCCGGCAGATGGTGCTTAAATCGGGCAGTGCCAGCCAGACGGCGATCAACGGGATGAGTTTTGATACGATAGAGGAGCTCTTGGCCAAAAGCTGGATCGGCAAGGAGAGT
>JBFEYF010000003.1:0-26352 GCA_041562295.1 Sulfurimonadaceae bacterium | reverse complement strand
TTTAGGGTGAAAGTACGCAAAAAGTTCTTTTGTATCTACTTGAGAAAATTATAAAAGTCTAATTGAAATAAAATTGGTGAAAAAGGCTTTAGAGGAAAAGGCGCTAAAGGCACAAGTGCCGCGGGTGCCCTGACCGAAGGGAGGAAATGCCCTTGGGGTACCTGCTGCCGAAGCAAACACAGCGTTAGCGCAGTGCAAGGGACTTTGTTCCTTGCACGTACTATTAATGTAAAAAGTGTCTGATACCTGAGAAGTACAGTGCCATACCGTGTTCGTTGGCCGCTTCGATAACTTCGTCATCACGGATCGAACCGCCGGGCTGGATAACCGTCTTGACACCCGCTTTGGCTGCAGCGTCAATCGAGTCACGGAACGGGAAGAAGGCTTCACTTGCCAGTGCCGCACCCGTAACGTCAAGCTCCATCTCTGCCGCTTTTTTCAGTGCACAGCGTGCCGCATCTACACGGGAAGTCATACCCATACCGACAGCTACCATCGCCGCGTTTTTGACATAAACGACACAGTTAGACTTCGTCAAGCTTGCCACTTTGTAAGCGATCTCCGCGTCTTTCATCTCTTCGGCTGTCGCTTTACGGTCTGTCACACATTTGGAATCAGCGACTTCTGTCTCACCCACTCTGTCGGCATCTTGGAATACAAAACCGCCGTCGACGTGTTTGAAATCTTTGGCATCGTTAGCCATAACGATATGATCCGCACCGTATTCAAAAAGCTTGATACGTTTTTTCGATCCGAAAACTTCCTGGGCTTCCGGAGTAATGCGTCCCGCGATAACGACTTCCAAGAAGATCTCATTCATCTTCTCCGCCAGTGCTTTGTCCACAACACCGTTAACGGCTACGACACCGCCGAATGCCGATACCGGGTCACATTTAAGAGCTTCTACGTAAGCTTCAGTCAGGTCTTTGCGGATCGCAAAACCGCACGGGTTACCGTGCTTGACGATACATACCGCACCCTCTTTACCGAATGCCGAAGCGATCTTCACAGCACCGTTGATATCATTGATGTTGTTGAAGCTTGCTTCCCCTTTCAGGGTTTTGAAGTTGTTTGTGAAGTAGTTTTCGAACTCATAAAGCGCGCCGTCCTGGTGAGGGTTCTCTCCGTAACGGGTATCCATCACTTTGTTACCGACGATAAACTGCTTCTCGCCGAATCCGTTGTTAAAACGCTGATTCATGTAGTTGGCGATCATAGAGTCATAGGCTGCCGTATGCTCATAAGCTTTGATCATCAGGTCACGTCTGAACTCGACGTTGTTGACATCTTCATCAAGGGCATTCAGTACCAGCGAGTAATCCGCAGGATCAGTTACGATCATGACCGAATCAAAGTTCTTGGCAGCTGAACGTACCATCGCAGGTCCGCCGATATCGATGTTTTCGATGATCTCTTCGAAATCATCCGTTCTTTCGATCGTCGCTTTGAAAGGGTAGAGGTTGACACATACCAGGTCGATCGCCTCGACACCCAGCTCTTTGGCCTGGTCAAGGTGTGACTGCTTGTCACGGCGGTGGAGAATTCCCCCGTGAACAAACGGGTTAAGTGTCTTAACACGCCCTTCGAAACACTCCGGGAACTTAGTCACCTCATCGATCTCGATAGCCTCAAGACCCGCCTCTTTTAGCATCTTAAACGTACCGCCGGTACTGATGATCTCAAAACCGTAGCCGATCAAAGACTGGGCGAACTCGACGATGTTACTCTTGTCGCTTACACTAAGTAAAGCTCTTTTTTTCATTTTATCATCCTATACGCAACAGGAACAAAGTCCCTGTTACTACGCTAACGCTTGGTTCACTTCAGCAGTGGGTGCCCTGACTGCAAGGAAGAAATGCCTTTAGGGTACTCTCGCCACTAGTGGCTTTACGTTAGTGCTGTAATATTTTTCGCGAGTATACCTCAAAGGTACTTAGAAAGAGTTTTAACAAAGAATCAGCCAAAAAAATAGATTAGCTATGTATCAAAATGAGGCTAGCCGCATGGGTACCCCAAGAGTATTTCTTCCTTGCAGTCAGGGCACCTGCTACTCAAGCAAATGACCAACGGGAATGCCTGTGGTACGAAGAGTTATCGTAGGTAGAGGGACTCTGTTCCTCTAGCGTATTAAAACAGTGTATTTTTAGAGCGCAGGGCGAAAAAACGCTCTTTGTGCTTAAAGAAGAGATCGACCAGGGTCGGATCGAAGTGCTGACCCCGTTCCCCCTCGATATAGCGCTCGATATCTTCATCCGTCCACGCTTTGCCGTAGACCCTGTCATCACTGAGCGTATCAAAGACATCCGCCAGCGCGACGATACGGGCGAAGATGTGGATCTCATCCCCTTTGAGCCCTGAAGGGTAGCCCGAACCGTTATACTTCTCGTGATGCTGCAGTGCGATGGTCGCTGCGACTTTAAGGATCGGGTCGCTGCTGTGCTTGAGCATATCGTATCCCAGTTTCGTATGCTGTTCTACCTGTTCGAACTCCTGCATCGAGAGTTTATCGGGCTTATCAAGGATCGCATCGGGAATTGCCAGGTTACCGATATCATGCATCGGGGAAGCCATCTTCAGCAGATTGGCCTCTTCATCGTTAAAGCCCACCAAGAGTGCCAAAAGATAGCTGACATCGGCGACTCTGCGTACATGGATCTCTTTTTCGTTGGAACGTTTTTCCGTCAGTGAACAGAGGGTAAAGATGATCTCCTGCTGGGAGGATGAGACGATCTTATTTTGTTCGATCATCTCATCAAACCGGTGTTTGATCTGGGTATCCACCTTTTCGCTCATGCGGTTTTGGATGTTGTAGCTGAAGATCTCACTGTGGACATCCCGGTGCAGATGGGTCTTGACCCGCACCAGCAGCTCCTGCTCGACAAAAGGTTTGGAGACATAATCGACAACACCCGCGGCGAAAAGCTCTTCGATGATCTGGGTAGAGACCTCATTGATCAGAAATATCACCGGCGTATCGCAGTTTTGCTGGATCGTCTGCAGCTCCTTGACCACCTCAAAAGCGGTGACCTTGGGAATATCTACATCGATAAGGATCATATCAAAATGCTGCTCTTTGATCTGCGTCAGGCCGTCTTCGCCGTTCATGGCAAACGAGAGCGTATACCCTTCAGGCATCAGTGACGCTGCGACAAACTGAATGTTTTTCGCATTGTTCTCTATAAGCAGTACATTTTTTTCGTCTCTTTCTTTCATAGCTGCTATTATAGTGAAAGTTTTGATTATTTCCTACTCCAAGAATTGATTCAATCTTTTTTAATAAGAAATCACTATAATATCCGTACTGTCCACTTACTAGGAGCATTGCGATTATGATAGATACGCTGACCTCTGATATCGACATCGTAAAACAGGACGTGGCTCATCTGGAGACGACCTTGAAGATCGTCATGGATAACAGCCCTACCCAGATGATTATCGTAGATGCCTACCGTAATATCCATGCCAACAAAGCTTTTTTAAACTTCTTCGGTTTTGACTCCCTGGAAGCGTTCCTGGAGCGCAGAGAGTGTATCGCAAGCTACTTTATCAAAGGGGAAGCCCCTTTTGAAAGCGAACACAATACGATCAAACGGATCAACCATTTTGAGTACATCGAACAGCTCGATCGCGAAAACCGTCTGATCCTTATCGAAAACAAGACAAGCCGCGTCAACCATATCATGCAGATCAAAGTCGATGAACTTCCCAACGACCGCAAGCTGCTCTCACTCATCGATATCTCTGAACTGGAAAAAGAGGCGAGTGAACAAAACTACCTCCTTTCCCATGACCGACTCACCGGTATCCATAACCGTCACTATTTTGAAGAGCTCTTTCACCACACCCATGCCCTGGCACAACGTGAAGGCAAAACCCTTTCGCTGATCCTCTTTGATGTCGACGACTTTAAAAAAGTCAATGATACCTACGGACACCTCAAGGGGGACAAAGTACTAAAGACCCTGGCGCAGAAGGTAGTCAACCTGATACGCAAAAGCGACACCTTTGCCCGCTGGGGCGGAGAGGAGTTTATTTTGATGCTTCCTCAGACCGATATCGAAGAGGCCTCTATACTGGCATCGAAACTGCGTGAGGCGATCCGGAACCTGACCATCGACGGCATTGTCCAGGTAACCTCCAGCTTCGGTCTGGCTTCGTCACTGCCCAGTGATACTTTGGAGACGCTCTTTGCACGTGCGGACAAGGCGCTGTACCGTGCCAAAGAGAACGGCAAAGACTGCATCGAAGGGACCATCCCGGTCAAAAGGAGACATGCATGAAAAATATCGCGATTCTTTGTTCGGGCGGAGATGTCTCGGGCATGAACCCGGCTATCAAACGCTTTGTAGAGTACAGTAAGTCACACGGTCTTAAACCCTACCTGGTCTATCACGGCTTTGAAGGGCTTATTGACGACAACATCACCGAAGCCGGTTACCAGGATGTCGCGGGAATCATCACCCGGGGCGGAACGAAGATCGGTTCGGCGCGTTCCAAGCGCTTTATGCAGCCTGAATACCGCAAAATCGCCAAGGAGAACCTGGACAGACACGGCATCGGAATGCTGGTCGTCATGGGCGGCGACGGTTCTTTTCGGGGGCTGGATATCTTTTACAAAGAGCACGGTATCCCTTTTTGCGGTATCCCCTCAACCATCGATAATGATATCACCGGGACCGACTACTGCCTGGGTGTCGATACGGCTTTGAATATCATCAAAGACGCCATCGATTCGGTACGTGATACCGCTGCATCCTTCAGACGGGCCTTTGTCATCGAGACGATGGGACGCGACTGCGGTTACCTGGCCCTGATCTCGGCACTCACGTCAGGCGCGGAGCTGTGTCTGATCCCGGAAATCGATTATGATCTGAGTAAAATCGAAAAACGGTTTCAAAAAGAGGTCGAAGCGGGAAGAAGCTATTTTATCGCCGTCGTCGCCGAAGGTGTCAAGATGGATGCGCAGGAAGTCGTAGCCTGGTTTGAAGAGAAGTTTCATGTCGAATCCAGACTGACGGTACTGGGACATATCCAACGCGGGGGCAACCCCTCCACCTATGACCGGCTCATGGCCTACAAGTTTGTCACCTACGCTATAGACGGGCTTTTAGAAGGTCGGGCAGAGAGCATCATCTGCTACAGCGATGCCCATTTTGAGTATAAGAGTATCGATCAGGTAGCCAACATCCCCTACAGACTTGACCCCAACATGCTGCGTCTTGCTCAAGGAGTTCTGGGACAGGAGTAGCCCAAGTTGCCCAAAAGACCCAACGGTATGGTATGATTAGCGCAGCGACGCGTAGCGGAGGATCTTAGTATGCAGTTAAGTCAGAAGGGTTATGAAGCGCTTTTTCAAACGGCTCCGGTCGGCATCTGTATCACGACACTCGATAGCCGCTTTGTCATGGTTAATGAGATGCTGCAGCAGATGACCGGATACAGTGTGGATGAGCTGGAAAAGCTCTCGCTTGACGAACTGACGCCTACTGAGTACCGGGAAAGTGATATACTTGCTAAAAAAGCGCTCAAAGAGCAAGGCAGCTTCAATGCTTATGAAAAAGAGCTCTTTCACAAAAACGGGCACCGTATCCATATTTTGTATCATGGCCGCCTCTATACAGATGATAGCGGCAAAAACTACATCTCATCTACTATTCAGGATATCACCTACTCCAAAAAGTCCCAGGAAGTTCTCAAAAAGGCCCAGGAGCTGGGACACATCGGCCACTGGCACCTGGACCTGCTCAACAACGAGCTCTCATGGTCTGACGAAACCTATCGGATCTTCGGTCTCAAGCCCCAGGAGTTTGAGGCAACCTATGAAGCTTTTGTCGAAAGGATCTTCCCCGATGACAGGGATGCGGTCAACCTGGCCTATTCCCAGTCGGTTGAAAAGAATGCCTCCTACCAGATAGAACACCGTGTCATCCGTCCCGATCAGACGGTCAAACATGTTATCGAACGGTGTGAACACTATCATGACAAAAACGGCAAGATCATCGGCTCCATCGGGACGGTACTCGATATTACCGATACCAAACAGACCGAAGCGGCGCTGATTGAAGCCAAAGAGCGGGCGGAAGCGGCCAATATCGCCAAAAGTGCCTTTATCGCCAATGTCAGCCATGAACTGCGTACCCCCATGAATGCCATTCTCGGCTTCTCCCAAAAGATCGCTTCCGATCCGGCCCTTCCCGAAAAGCTGCGCAGCAGTGTAGAGATCATCAACCGTTCGGGAGAGCACCTTCTGGAGATGATCAACGATATTCTCGATATGTCCAAGATAGAATCGGGTAAGATGAAGCTTACGATGGCCCCCTTTAACCTGGTAGAGAGTATAGAAGCGATGTTTCAGCTGATGAAGTATCAAGCGGTACAAAAAGAGCTGGAGTGTCATATTCATGTTTGTGACAAGATCCCCAAATATATTGTCAGCGATGAACATAAGATCAGGCAGGTGCTTATCAATATCATCGGCAATGCGATCAAATTCACCGATAAAGGGAGTGTGACCATCTCTTTTGAATCTCTGCCCATAAACTCCTCCGACGATAAGTTTATGCTTCATATAACGGTTGCCGACAGCGGGCGCGGAATCGAACCTGCCATGCTCAAAGAGATCTTTAAACCCTTTATACAAAATGACGGCCTTCACAAGGTCGAAGAGGGAACAGGTTTGGGACTGGCGATTTCTGAGCGGATTGTCAAACTGCTTAAAGGGACGATCACTGTGCAAAGCGAAGTCGGCAAAGGGAGTACCTTTGATATCAAGATCCCCGTTCAAAAGACCGATGCCCAAAGCACGGCGACGATCAATGAGAGTATGCGCATCACAGGGATTCAAGGCGGGATAACCAAAAGTGTCCTCGTTGTTGATGATATTGCCACCAACCGGATGTTGATGAAAGTGTTGATGCAAGAGAGCGGCTTTGAGGTCAGCGAAGCCCAAAGCGGGGCAGAGGCTCTAAGCTTTTGCCAACGGCAGTGTCCCGATTTTATCTGGATGGATATCGAACTGGGAGATGCCAACGGCTACGAGGTGGCCAAAAAGATCAAAACCCTCTATCCGGACAACCCGCCGGTTATCGGCGCCGTCTCCGCTTCGGTACTCCAAGACATTACAGACACGACAGACCGTTCGGGATGTGATTTTTTTATAGCCAAACCTTTTCATCCCGATGAGATCTTTAATATCATGCAAGAGGCTTTGGGGATCGCGTTTGAGTATGAACCGATCCACACCGATGCCCCGCTTATCCCTTCTGAAGAGGAAGGAAAAGATGGGGAGAAGATCGATTACACTCTTTTGGATCCCTCCTTCAAAAAGCAGCTCATTGATTATGCCGTCACGGGCAGCGGTATCAAACTCAAAAAAGTTCTTGAACAGATCAAGGGTGACTTTCCCAAAATCTATGCTAAGCTGTTAGATTATGTACTCAAATATGAGTTTGAGACCATGGTTAGCGTGCTAAAGGATGAAAATGCATAGTGCCAATATACTGGTTGTGGATGATACCCTTGCAAATTTGGAGCTCTTGGAAAAAATACTTGACGATGCGGGCTACGACGTGCGTACATCCATCAGTGCCGAAGTAGCCCTGCGGGCTATCGAAGCCCAAAAGCCCGACCTGGTACTTTTAGATATCATGATGCCGGGACTTGACGGCTACCAGGCGTGTGACAGGATCAAGCAGATACCTGCCATGGAGGATGTCCCTATTATCTTTCTCAGTGCCAAAGGGGAGTCCGATGACAAGGTCAAAGCTTTTGAGCACGGTGCCGTTGATTACCTGGTCAAACCTTTTGACGTGGATGAGATACTCGTACGCATCAAGACCCATCTGTCGGTTCATTTTCTTAAAAAAGAGCTCGAACATAAAATCGAGATCATCGATAAATATGTCATCACATCCACTACCGATACCGAAGGGATTATTACCGATGTGAGTGAAGCATTTTGCCAGATATCGGGTTATACCAAAGAGGAGCTGTTGGGCAAACGGCATAATATCCTGCGGCATGATGATATTCCCGATGCCCTCTATCAGGATCTTTGGAAGACCATAACCAAGGGGCTAAGCTGGAGAGGGGAGATCAAAAACCTTACCAAAGACGGGGGTTACTACTGGGTCGATGCTATCATTTCGCCGATCTTTGATACCAATCACACCATCACAGGCTATACCTCGGTACGGCATGATATAACAGATAAAAAAAAGATCGAGGAGCTCTCTATTACGGACCAGTTGACGGGACTTTATAACCGGCACCATTTTATCCAGGTGATTCCTGCAGAGATCAAAAGATCGGTACGTGACCGGACCCATCTCAGTTTCGTCATGCTTGATATCGACTTTTTCAAACAGTATAACGACAACTACGGTCATCAAAAGGGTGATGACGTCCTGGAGTCCATCAGCCATGCACTCACATCGGTACTCAAACGGGAGGGGGACAACATCTTCCGTCTTGGCGGAGAAGAGTTTGGGATTTTATACACCACAGACAACTACGAGCACTCCCTCACTATCGGAGAGCAGATCTGTAAAAGTATCGAAGCGTTGAGGATCGAACACGCATTCAGTCAGGCCGCACCGGTGGTTACCGCATCCCTGGGTATGGCCTGCATCGATTTTTCCCAATCCCACAACTTTACCATCGACCTGGATGAGCTTTATAAGATTGCCGACCAGCAGCTTTATAAGGCCAAAGAAGAGGGACGTAACAGACTCCTCTCAATTCATCTCTAACGGTAAGGCTACTCCGACATAAAAAGGGTACCCAGGACCTGTTCGTCATCCAGTAAAAAGGATGCTGCGGAACTGAGATCAAAACCGTTGCATAAAAGCATCTTTTTACCCCGTTTCATCAAGAAGTCTGCCGCTTTGAGCTTTGTGACGATACCGCCGGTTGCAAAAGAGTTATTGGGTGTCGTATCATCCAACAGCACTTCCGGCGGCAGGTGAGTAACCATTTTGTGCAGCTTGGCATCCTCATGTTCATGGGGATTTTTGTCATAATAGCCGTCAATGTCACTTAAAATCACCAACAGCTCGGCATCCGTAGCATAGGCGACATTGGCAGAGAGCTGGTCATTGTCCCCGAAAAGCTGCTCCGGTGTGGAGGTAATATCGTTTTCATTGACGATCGGAAGGATATCATTTTCCAGATGGGCATCGATGATATCCTGAAACATCTTGGTCCGCTTACGGGAGTCGAAATCATCTTCTGTTAAAAGTATCTGAGCCGTATCAATCTCATAGATATCGAACTTCTTTTTATAACTGGTCATCAAAATCGGCTGACCTGCGGCTGCCAATGCCTTTTTACCGATCTGCTTGCTTTTATCCAGTTTCAAGGCCGAATACCCGGCAGCCACCGCGCCTGAGGTGACCAGGATGACATCATACTTCTTCTTGACATTCGCGATAAGCGATACCAGATTCAACATACGCTCTTTGGCGATGTTGTTGTTCTCGGTCAGTACAGCGCTCCCCACTTTTATAACGATTCGTTTTGCTTGTTTCATCTATTTCCTTTATTTCCTTCAATTATCTTACATTTTTTTCTTGCCAGTTGATCCGATACATCATCAAAAGCCTGTCGTGCTTTTTGGCTGACACCTTTGCCCATCTTACTCACTGTGATAATGGCGATCCAGGAAGCCGCAAACCCGGGTAACAGTTCATAAAGGTCAAACCAGCCCCCCTCAAGCTGTTTCCAAACAATCACCACCAAGGAGCCCACGACCATACCGGCGACGCCACCTTCTATCGAAATATCACGCTTATATAAAGAGAGTATCACCAAAGGTCCGAATGCCGCACCAAAACCAGCCCAGGCATAGGCGACCAGACTCAGGACACTGGAGTTTTTATCCATAGAGAGTATCCAGGCGATAACGGCTATGGCGATAACCGTCAAACGTCCAACCCAGACCAGTTCGCGGTTTGAAGCATCTTTACGCAGCACGGCATGGTAGATATCCCGTGTCAAAACCGAAGAGGAGACCAAAAGCTGCGAATCGATCGTACTCATGATCGCCGCCAGAATCGCGGCCAATAAAAGCCCGGCGATCCAGGGATTAAAAAGGAGTTGCGAAAGTGTTATAAAGATCTTTTCACTATCATCCAGTGATACCCCTTCGGATAGGACAAAGGCCAGACCGAAAAAGCCGACAGCCAGCGAACCGATAACCGACAGTATCATCCAGCTCATCCCGATACCCTTGGCACGGCACATCTCATCTTCGTGGCGGATCGACATGAAGCGAACCAATATATGGGGCTGTCCGAAATAGCCCAAACCCCAGGCCAGCAAAGAGAGGATACCGACAAAACTGGTTCCGCTTACAATATCCAGATGTTTTTCGTCAAAAGATGCGATCAGCTCAAGTGCCGGTCCCACACCTCCGATATGCGTAATCACGACAAACGGTGTAACTACCAAAGCCAGCATCATCAAGATGCCCTGAAAAAAGTCGGTCCAACTCACCGCGTTATACCCGCCCAGGAAAGTATAGGAGACGATGATGACAGAACCGACGGCAAGGGCTGTTGCATAATCCAGGTTGAACGTCTCTTCAAACAGCTTCGCACCGCCGACCAGTCCCGAAGAGGTATAGAGGGTATAAAAAAGCAGGATCACCAGTGCCGTCACTACCCGAAGGTACCCTTTTGTATCATCAAAACGGTTAGAGAAGTAATCGGGTATCGTGATCGCGTCATCCAGACGGTGCGTAAAGATACGAAGCGGGCGGGCCACATAGTGCCAGTTGGCAAAAGCCCCGGCGATCAGCCCTACAGCAATCCAGCTGCCCACGATCCCGTCCGCAAACATCATCCCCGGAAGGCCCAAAAGCAGCCAGCCGCTCATATCCGATGCCCCGGCAGAGAGTGCCGTCACTCCGGGCCCCAGTCCCCTGCCGCCCAAAACATAATCACTGAGACTGTCGGTTTTGAAATAAAAATAGAGTCCTATTGCGACCATCCCCAACATATAGACAAAAAATGAGATTAAAACCGGTGTTTGCATTATCTACTCCTCCGTTTCATCAATCCTTTATAACCCAAATTACCGTAGCGGTGGTAGCTCTCACTGACGTTCTGTTCCAAAAAGTAGTGCATCAACTCAATACGTCCGTGTGCGACAAACGGTTCCGAAGCGATATGTACCGTATGTTGCGACGCCTTCTCATGAACCTGCTGCGAGACATGGGAAGGGTTTAAAAAGCGCAGTCGATCCACGGTCGGTATCAACTTTAGCAAAGCAGAGGCATCCTGCTGTACTATCTCATCTTCGGCATCCAGCAGTAAGGCCGCTTTTTTTACAAGCCACTGTGTATGTTCGTTGGTCAGCTCTTTGGGAAGTGAGACCACTATGCGTGCCTTTGCCATCTTCGCCGCGACGATCGAGACCAGTATCTCAACCAACGCATCCGACTCTTCAAAACGAAGCAGCAGCGTTTTAACCGGAAGATAGCGGACATGGTTACTCTCTCCGCGTATATTGACGTAATCATGCTCCTGCAAAAACTCATCATACAAAAAAGATGCAAAATGGGAAGCGATCTGTACAGCATCCCGGATCGCATCCAGAAAGTAACGCTCTCCGTCCAATAGTGCCAGTAAGCGCCCTACCCGGGGGTGGTTGGAACTTTTATAAAGCATCCTTCCGTCCGAACTGATCTTCATAAACTGCGAGACATAGTTAAAGCCGCCCGCTTTGCGCCCGCTGCCTATAGCGGATTTGCCCATGCCGCCAAACGGCTGACGCATGACGATCGCACCCGTCGTCATACGGTTGATATAGAGGTTCCCGGCTTTGATCCCCTCTCGCCATAACTCCTGTTCCCGTCTGTCCAGACTCTCCAAACCGGAAGTCAGACCGTATCCCGTGGCATTGACGATGTCGATGGCATCATCAAGGTCGTGGGCACGCATCACACTCAAAACCGGACCGAAGAGCTCATGCATATGACAGTAATCATTAGGTTTCGTACCGACTCGGATAGCGGGCTTTAACATATAGGGGTTTTCCTCCGCATGGGAAGGCTCAAGCAACCACGACTCCCCCTCGTCCAAATAACCGATAGCTTTTTTAAGGTGTCCCGAAGGGAGGTCGTTTAATGTACCGACACGGTTTTTAAAATCCCATACCGAACCCACTTCCAAAGAAGCGGCGGCATCGCAAAGTGTCTCATAAAAACTCTTATCTTCATAAAGCTCACGTTCAAGTACCAGCAGCGATGTGGCCGAACACTTCTGGCCCGAATTGTTAAATGCGGAAGCTATGACATTTTTTACCGCCTGGTCCCGGTCGGACATCGCGGTAACTATCGTCGCATCTTTACCTCCGGTCTCTGCGCTTAAAAAGAGATCCGGCTTGATCTTTAACATCTCATAGGCTGTCTGTTCACCGCCGGTAAAGATCACAAAGTCTATCCCCTTATGCGGGATCAGTACCTCTCCCGCCACGCTTCCCGAGCAGGGGACAAACTGCAGCGTCTTTTTACTCACACCCGCGGCCCACAACGCCTCACACATCATATAGGCTGAAAGTACCGCATTGCTTGCAGGTTTTAAAAGGACGGTATTGCCTGCAGCCAGTGCGGCAGCCACGCCGCCTGTGGGAATAGCCACCGGGAAGTTCCACGGACTGACAACCAGCCCTACCCCTTTGCCCCGGGTATGAATACCGGTCAGCGCATCGATCTGCCTCACACTGTAGGGGTAAAAATTCAGAAAATCGATCGCCTCGGTCACTTCGACATCCGTCTCGGTGAAGACCTTACCCACCTCTGCGGCAGCGATACCGATCAGGTCGCCCCGCCGCTTTTCGATCTCCCATGCGGCTTGCATCATGATCTTCTGACGCTCCTGGACCGAACGGTCACGCCATCCGTCGGGATCATCCTGGGCGATCTGCACCGCTTTTAAAAGCTGCTCCTTGGTCGCATTGGTATAACTTCCGACCTCTATCTTTTCATGGTACTGGGATTTGTCCCTAACGGTTACAGACTCCCCGACTCCTTGAGCCGAACCGTCGATCACGGGTACGGCATGATAGCCGCCGTTTTGGCCGATATTTTTCCACTTATCCCGTACCTTCTGGGCCCATTTAATGTTTTGCGGCAGGGCAAAATCGGTATCCTCTGCATTTTTAAAGCGGTACCGTTCCCAGTCGATCGTCTCCTGGATCGGCGTTTTATTCCTGTCCTGTCTCCGAAAAGGCTTTTGCGGTATCTGGTCGATCATCTCGATTGAACGTTCATAGCTCTCCACCAGGGTATCCCACTGGGGCGAATCCACGGTCAATCCGAAACTGTGACGTAAAAAGTTTTGTTCGGCCGTGTTTTCATCAAAGCGCCGAACCAGATAAGCTATTGCATTGGTAAAGGTCTGAGCCGTAGCGATCGGAGCATAGAGGATGACATCGATTCCCTCTTTTTTCAGTGTCCGGTATGCTGTCTCACTCATCCCTTCAAGCATCTCTGCACTGTAAAATGTCAAAAGTTCGCGCTCTTTGGCTACGATATGCGCCAGTGCCTGGTCAAAAAGGTTATGGGATGCGATCCCCGTATGAATGTAGGGCGCGACATCGGGATCAAGCAAAAAGTCCATCGCGATCTTGTAGTTGGCATCACTAAAAGCTTTATCCAAGTAGGTGACACAGGGCCATCCTCTCAGACTCGACTCGGTCAGCTCCATCTCCTGATTGGCACCCTTGACAAGCCGTACTTTGATGGGGGCTCCGCCGGCTTCGACACGTGCTTTGGCCCAGACGGCCAAGGCTCTAAGCTCATCCATCGCATCAGGAAGGTAGGTCTGAAAAACGATACCAGCATAGAGGTCTTTAAACTGTGGCAGCTGCAGTGTCTGTTTAAAAGCATCCAGTGTCAGGTGGAGATCTTTATACTCCTCCATATCCAGGTTGACGAACTTATAGTGGCTGTTGCCCTCCCGGTCTTTGAATCTATGCTCTTTTGCCGCACCGTAGATACGGCTGAGACGTTCGATCAGCTGCGAAACACTCCACTCATGGGCCAGCGGTGCGATCTGAGAAAAGATCGTAGATATCTTTACCGAGATGTAATCGATATCGGGGTGTTTCAGGGCATTGAGATATTTCTCAATGCGGCTTTCGGCCTCTTTTTCACCCAATACCGCTTCACCGATCAGATTGATATTAACCCGTGTCCCTTGCGATCTGCGCATCTTCAGATGACGGCTCAGCTCTGTGGACTCCCCTTTGATTACGATCGTACTGATATCGTTTCTTAAATAGCGGATAAACATCGGGACCGAAAATCCCGGAAGGTAGACCCCGATATGACGGAACGACCAGAGTAAAAACTGTTCAAACTGGGAAAAAAGGTCGCTCTTGCCATAACGCTCAAAGAGGTACTCCAGTTGGTTAGCGATACGCTTGGGGTTTTGTGAACGGAAGCTTTGATCCAGCAGTTCGATCAAAAATATCTTGTTGATCGGCTCTTGCAGCATACGCTGCATCATCTCATGCAGTTTTTTTTCACTGGCATCCCGATTAAGCGATATCTCTTTTTGCCAGGAGGCTGCAAGGTTTTTAGCACTGGTAAACTGTTCTTTGGAAATATTCATGTGTCTCTCTTTAGCTCTTTTTAGGGAACCGATACGATCACACTTAAGTAAGAGGTGCAAAACATTCTGGTCATTAACCCGACTCCCCTAACTTAACATATTAGGTTTAACTCTAAGTTAAATGGTTCTTTGTCAAAAAGAGAATTTTCAAATCTTTAAAAAGGGTCACTTATCGTAAAAGCAAGAAAAGGAGAAAAAGGTGTTTTTTTAGTAAAAAAGAGAGGAAATCGGGGAGAAAACATGAAAAAATCCATGTTTTCTTTCAAAAATGCTAGATGTCTCGTTCGATGACAGACTGGAATGTCGTATAGTAGATTTTCTTAAGTTGATCCATCGGCATCTCGATATCGTGAAGTTTGAAAAGCGTTCCGCCGACAACACCCATCTGCTCAACTTCCATATCTTTTGCCAATGCTTCAAAAGCATCCGCATGCTCAGGTGCCACTTCCACAACGGCACGGTGGAATGTTTCAGAGAAGATATCCTGGCATTTTTGTGTCTTCATATTGCCGTAAAAACCGTGGCCTGAAACAGCACACATCTTAGCCAATGCAATCGCCGCACCGCCGCTGCTTAAATCTTTGGCTGATTCCAAGATACCCTGCTTGTTACCTTCGATGATCAGGTCCCACAGTGCCAGCTCTTTTGCATAATCGATCTCAGGCATCTTGCCCGCTACCGTATCATAAAGCTCTTTCATGTAAAGGGAACCGCCGAACTCCGATTTGGTCTCACCGACGATATAAACAAGGTTGCCCTCTTTTTGAAACGCCGAACGCAATACTTTGTTCGCATCATCATTAACACCGACCATAGCGATACCCGGTGTCGGGAAGATAGAGACACCGTCTGTCTCATTATAAAGCGATACGTTACCGCCGATAACCGGTGTCGTAAGCTCAGCACACGCCTCTTTGATACCTTCACAACACTGGGCAAACTGCCACATAACTTCAGGGTTTTCAGGGTTACCAAAGTTCAGACAGTCGGTAATCGCTTTAGGACGGGCTCCTGTCATAGCGACATTTCTACCCGATTCGATTACCGCAGCTGCCGCACCGTTTTTCGGATCGACATAACAGTAGCGTACGTTACAGTCTGCACTCATGGCAAGTGCACGGCCGTTTTCCTTGACACGGATGACCGAAGCGTCCAGATCGCCCCCTTTTTTGACGGTATTGGTCTGGACCATAGAGTCATACTGCTCATAAACCCATGCTTTGTCTACCACTTCCATCGAAGCGATCAGCTTCTCAAACGCCTCCTGGTTGGTTACCGGTGTAAAGTCTTCGATCTTCACCTCTGCGATATCTTTTAGATAGGCAGGCTCTTTCGTCGGACGGTCCAGTACCGGTGCTTCTTCAGATACCGGGTCAACAGGCATATCACATACCTTCTCACCGTGCCAGAAAAGTTCCATACGGCCCGTATCTGTTACCTCGCCGATGACGGCTGCATCCAGATCCCATTTTTCGAAGATCTTGATGATCTCCGCTTCACTTCCCTTCTTCGCACACAAAAGCATGCGCTCCTGGGACTCAGAAAGCATAAATTCATACGGAGTCATCCCCTCTTCACGTGCAGGTACTTTATCCAGGTTCATGATCATTCCAGAACCTGAACGGCCCGCCATCTCAAAAGAGCTTGAAGTCAGACCTGCAGCACCCATATCCTGAATACCGACAACATAGTCCGTCTTGAAAAGTTCAAGACACGCTTCTAAAAGCAGTTTTTCGGTAAACGGGTCACCGACCTGAACTGTAGGACGAAGACTCTTAGACTCTTCCGTAAAGGAGTCTGACGACATAACCGCACCGCCCAGTCCGTCACGGCCTGTTTTTGCACCGACATAGATGACCGGGTTGCCGATACCTTCGGCACGGCCGTAGAAGATATCATCTGTTTTTGCCAATCCCAACGTAAAGGCATTGACCAGGATATTACCGTTATAACATGCATCAAAACTTGTTTCACCGCCGATCGTAGGAACACCCATACAGTTTCCGTATCCGCCGATACCCTCTACTACACCGCGCACCAAAAAGCGCTGATGTGCACCGATATCGTCATTACGTTTGACATCACCGAAGCGCAATGCATTGAGGTTGGCTACAGGACGCGCTCCCATCGTAAAGACGTCACGCATGATACCGCCGACACCCGTTGCCGCACCCTGATAGGGTTCGATAAATGAGGGGTGGTTATGGGACTCCATTTTAAATACGGCAGCCATACCGTCACCGATATCGATGACACCGGCATTTTCACCCGGTCCCTGAATAACCCACGGTGCTTTAGTCGGGAAACCGTTGAGATATTTTTTAGAAGATTTATATGAACAGTGCTCAGACCACATTGCAGAAAAGATTCCGATCTCGACCAGGTTCGGTTCTCTGCCTAAAATTGATTTGATGCTTTCATACTCCAGCTGACTAAGTTTATGCTGTTTTAAAACTTCTTCGATGTTTTCGATGCTAGCCACGACGTTCCTTTTTGGTGCAAATAATAGTAATACGCGATTATAGCTTAGAGGTGCTAAAATCGGCCTAAATTTCTACAATTTCCTTCCGATCAAACAAAAAACGGTTAGAACAACTTTTTTTTGAGTATACTTATAGCACTTTATCATCAAAAAGGAACATAAAATGTTAAAACATTCTCTCTTGGCTCTGTCAACTGCGGCACTTCTTATCTCAGGATGCAGCTCCTACCCCGACGATGCCAAAGGTGTTGCCATCGGTGCCTGCAAAGCGATGAAAGAGCTTGATTTTGAAGGCATGAAAAAGTATGCAGTCAAAGAGTCTCATGCAAAACTTGACCAGGCTAAAGCCATCATCGAAAACTCTAAAGCGTTCTTAGCCAATCTTCCTGAAGAGGCACGCAAAAAAGCTGAGGCCCAGATGGATGAGCAGATGGCTAAAATGAAAGCTATTGACTGTTCCGGTATGCAGATTGCCAATGGGGAAAACGGTATGAAACTGGCAAGTCTTCCAAGTGCGCCAAGACATATGAAAAAGATCCAGCTTAAAGAGGTTGAAGGTCAGTGGAAGATCATTGACTAACCTTTTAATCAGGGTGCCTATCTGCGGTGTCCCTGACCCTGCTTGCGCTCCAAGAGTGTCTCACAATGAACGCCTCCGACATCATAAGCCTTTCCGAATCCGAAAACCGCTTCACCCTGTAAGGGTCTGAGTTTAAAGAGTGTAAAATCCTGCATCGAACAAAGTGTCTTAACCATTTCCCCATCAAAACGCTTTTCAAACGAAGCGATCACACGTTCAAAGAGTGGTGTCTCTCTTGCGACCACTTCTGCATCACACAGCAATGAGACCCTTTTTCTGGCAAAGATGTTTTCGCACTTAGACTCATCTTCGATAAAAAAAAGCGATGCTTTGGGGTGGCCCAAAAGGTTGGCTGCATGTTTGGCAATCTGACTGATAAATATATAATATTCATGTTCATAGCGCACAAAAGGTGCATACGAACTAAAAGGATGGCCTTCTGCGTCTATCGTCGCAAGTGTAACGGACAGAGAGCTTTCTATAAGTTCTATAAGCTTTGACATCAGGCCATCATATCGCGAAAATGGGTCTTAAACTTCTCAACTTTTGGTGCTACTACCGCCATGCAGTACCCCTGGGAAGGGTTGTTTCTAAAATAGTTTTGGTGGTACCCTTCTGCAGGGAAATAGTTCTCAAGAGGCGAGACTTCCGTTACGATGGGGTCACGAAACTGCGGTTGTGCTTTTTTAATAGAATCTTCTGCAATCTGTTTTTGCTCATCGTTTTCATAAAAGATCACCGAACGGTACTGGGTACCGCGGTCGGCGCCCTGCTGGTTTAGCGTGGTCGGATCGTGTATCACCCAAAAAATATCCAAAAGCTCTTCCATATCGACCTGATCTTCATCATATTTGATCTGTACCACTTCCGCATGGCCCGTTGTGCCCGTACAAACCGATTTATAATCGGCCCTATTCTCATCACCGCCGCTGTAACCCGATTCAACCCCGATGACTCCTATCACGTTTTGATAAACAGCTTCTAAACACCAAAAACAGCCTCCACCGATCGTCAACTTCTGCATAAAAATATCCTTTTTTCTTAATACGAAAAAGGAGCTAAGCTCCTTTGTCTACGATAACTCTGCGTTCTCTTCAGCCCAGAGCTCACGTACAGTAAACCGCACTCAATATTATTCTAGAAAGTATAGTCATAAAAACTCTGGAAATTCTAAAATGAAAATGTTAAAGCTGGAAATAAACAAGAAAAAAGAAAAAGTGGGCAAAAGGCGCAAGCGCCGCGAGCCCGCTGCTGAAGCGGACCCAGTGTCAACGCAGCTTAACGGGCTTCGCCCGGCAAGCGTATTAATTATGAAAAGAAACTAATCATAACACCCGCAGCAACCGCCGAGCCGATAACACCGGCAACGTTCGGTCCCATGGCGTGCATAAGAAGCATATTCGAAGGATCAGCCGCCATACCCTCTTTGTTGGATACACGTGCTGCCATCGGTACCGCAGAAACCCCTGCAGAACCGATAAGCGGGTTGATCTTCTTCGAAGAGAACTTGTTCATGATCTTGGCCATCAGTACACCGGCTGCTGTACCCATTGCAAATGCAAGAAGACCCAGAATAAGAATCGCCAGTGTCTCAGCTACCAGGAACTGGTCCGCAGCAAGCTTCGAACCGACACCCAGACCCAAGAAGATCGTGACGATATTGATCAGACCGTTTTGTAGTGTGTCATTAAGACGCTCAACAACGCCTGACTCTTTAACAAAGTTACCGAACATAAAAGCACCGATAAGCGGCGTAGATGCCGGAAGTATCAAAATACTTAGAGTCAGTACCAGAATCGGGAAAAGCAGTTTTTCCATACGAGATACATGACGTGACGTTACCATCTTGATCTTACGTTCCGCTTCGCTTGTCAACGCTCTCATAATCGGAGGCTGGATAATCGGGACCAGAGCCATATACGAATATGAAGCAACGGCGATCGCACCCAGAAGTTCCGGAGCCAGTGTCGAAGCGATATAGATCGATGTCGGGCCGTCCGCTCCACCGATAATACTGATAGCCGATGCCTGCTTCAACGTAAAGTCAAAGATACCTGTGTATTGGGAAAGTGCTGCCGCACCGACCAATGTAGCAAAGATACCAAACTGTGCCGCACCGCCAAGCATCGCTGTACGGGGGTTGGATAGAAGCGGACCGAAGTCGGTCATCGCACCCACACCCATAAAGATCAGGATCGGGAAAAGCTCGTTGGCAATACCCATATTATAGATAACGCCCAGGAATCCGTGCTCGCCTGCGATATTGGCTATCGGGATATTGGCTAGAAGACCACCGAATGCGATAGGGATAAGCAGTAACGGCTCATACCCTTTTTTAATCGCCAAGTAAAAGAGCAGGAACGTCACAAGGATCATAATGACACGGCCCCAAGACTTGTGAAAATCATTCATATCTTCACCGTGGGCATTTTTCTCATTCGGATCCGGATTTATCAATGCCGCAATACCTGTTGATTGACCAAACTTAACGATCATCTCACCCATTGTCTGCGATTTATAGGTCTCTTCGGTAACCGGTGCCTCAGGGACTTCATGTGTCGATGCTGCAAGCTGGCTTGTAGCCAGAACCAGCACAAGCAGTAGAGATTTAAATAGTGCTTTCATTGAGACTATCCGATGACTGCTAGAAGCTGTCCTTCAACAACAGCTGCATCTTTTTCTACGTTGATTGACTGTACGACACCGCCTGTAGGCGCAAGTACGTCGATCTCCATCTTCATCGACTCAAGGATCATAATCTTATCACCCTCTTGAACCGACTGTCCCTCTTTAGCTACAACTTTCCATACGTTACCCGGAAGCTGAGCTTTGATCGCGATACCGTCACCCGCTGCAGGTGCTTTGGTCTGGGCACTCTCGCCGTTTGCCGCAACTACTTGAATGTTTGCATCACCTTCAGCTACCTGAACGCTGAACTTCTCACCATTAACTACTACTGTGTAATTTCCGTCTGCCATACCTGTACTCCCTTTTTGCATCTCACTGTTTTTTCTTACGTTGACTGTTGCTTCGCCTTTAAGGAATGTAATACCCTTATCCTGACATGCAGCAGCAATAAAAATGTTTTCATCATTCACTTCGATCTTCTCTTCTTCCAGACGTTTTGTCCAGTAAGCGATCGATTTAGTCTCATCTTTATCTGCCAGATCAATAGCGTTCTCTGTCGTAGGTTCTAGTCCCAACTTCTCAGAAGCGATCTTGACAACTTCGGCATCCGGTGCTGTAGGTGTCTTACCGAAATAGCCCAAAACCATCTTTCCGTAGCCCGGAGCGATGTTTTTCCATGGTCCCATCATAACGTTGTTAAGCGCCTGCTGGAAGTAAAACTGTGAAACCGGTGTTACAGAAGTACCGTAACCGCCCTTTTCTACAACTTCACGCATCGCCTTGATAACTTCCGGGTATCTGTCAAGGATGTTATTGTCACGCATCATCTGCGTATTAGCCGTCAAAGCTCCCCCCGGCATCGGAGAGAATGGGATCAATGGAGATACCATCGTCGCTTCCGGCGGCATGAAGTAATCAGACAGACAATCTGCCAATACATCTTCATACGTCAGAATCTTTTCAAGTTCAAGACCGCCAAGATCGTAGTTCATACCTTTGGTTGCGTGAAGCATCGTCAGAATATCCGGCTGACTTGTACCGCCTGATACCGGAGCGGCTGCCATATCGATACCGTCAATACCTGCATCCAGTGCAGCAAGATAACAGGCCACTGAAACACCTGCTGTCTCATGGGTATGCAGACGCAGATGTGTATCTTCCGGAACCAGTTTACGTGCCATCTTGATGGTTTCATAGATCTTGTTCGGGTTACTTGTTCCCGAAGCGTCTTTAAAACAGATAGAGTCATACGGGATGCCGCTATCTAGGATCTCTCTGAGTGTCTTTTCATAAAAAGCGACATCATGGGCACCTTCACATTTTGGAGGAAGGTCCATCAATGTCACAACGATTTCATGCTTAAGACCGTGATGCGTAATACGCTCACCGGAATACTTCAGGTTCTCTACATCGTTTAGCGCGTCAAAGTTACGGATCGTAGTCGTTCCGTGTTTTTTAAACATCTTTGCATGCAGATCTACCAGTTCTTTACTACCGGTATCAAGCATAACCGTATTGACACCACGAGCGAGAGTCTGAAGGTTTGCATCCGGACCTACGATCTCTCTAAACTTATCCATCATATCAAACGCATTTTCGTTCAGATAGAAGAAAAGTGATTGGAAACGTGCCCCGCCTCCAAATTCAAAGTGGGTAATACCTGCCTCTTTCGCAGCCTCAACGGCCGGAAAGAAGTCGTTCATTAATACACGTCCTCCGAAAACAGACTGGAATCCGTCTCGGAACGTTGTATCCATAATGTCGATAAACTTCTTTGCCATCTCTATCCTTACTTCGCTTGATTGTGATGCATAATAGCTGCGACGATCGCCGCAACTTTATTTTTTTTACTACTGCTTTTAGCTGCAGAAGATGCCATGTTGTCCGTATCACTTGGAGTATCCGGAAAACATTTATGTACGACTATTGCTAATATATTCATACTGATGACCATTAGAATCAAAAATACAAATACTGTCCCCATACCCAGAACTAAAAATTTCAGAGCTTCTGAAACGAGATTGACCTCCATTGGGTACTCCTAATTCTCTTTTTTACATAATGAGGCAATGATATAACAAGAAATATTAAACTTTCAGTAAATTATTTAAATAGTAATTTTTTTTTGACAGAGTGTTACACATAGGACCCTTGATTAGAACTGCCCTTAAGATTTTTTTGGTACCATTTCAAAAATCATCCTATCGGAGCATTATATGAATTTAGATAAAATCGGTTACGGCGAGAACCCTGACAAAGTCAAAGCGGTTATCGAGATCCCTTTCGGTTCTAACATTAAATATGAGATTGAAAAAGAGAGCGGTGCGGTTGTGGTTGACCGTGTTATGCACTCTGCGATGTACTATCCGGCGAACTACGGTTTCGTAAACAAGACACTTTCACAAGACGGTGACCCGGCAGACGTTTTGGTATTGACTGAATACCCGATGCAAGCAGGTTCTGTAGTAAACTGCCGTCTGGTCGGTGTTCTTATTATGGAAGACGAATCCGGTATCGATGAAAAGCTTCTGGCTGTCCCACACGGTAAAATCGATCCTACATACAACGAGATCCAGGATATCGATGATCTGCCAAAACATACTCTTGACAAGATCAAAAACTTCTTTGAAACCTACAAAATGCTTGAGCCTAACAAATGGGTAAAAGTTAAAGAGTTCCAAAACAAAGAAGCTGCGACTAAGATCCTTCAAGACGCTATCGATAACGCATAAAAATCTACTCGGTAGCTACCTTGTGTAGCTACCTGCTTTTTTCTTCCCTTTACGTTCTAAACTGATTCAGTTCACGCGTCAGATGACCCGAACTCGTTACCACATTTTCGATCATATCCGTGATCTCTTTAATATAATGGCTGTTAGCATCACTCAAGCCGTCAACTTTTTGTATATCTGCGATCAGCTGGTCAAGCTGTTTCATACTGGCGCTGAAACGCCCTACCGAATTTTCCGTAAGTGTCGTGGTCTCATGCATCATCGTCACCGTCTCAGAGAGCATCTCTTTCATCTGTGCGGAGATATCCGTCAGTTTCGAGATATTCTCTGCATTATGATGCATCTCTTCGCTGGTATCATTAATCGACTGAACCACGATGTTAACAGTACCGTGGATCTCTGTCAGGGATTTTTGGGTACGTTCGGCCAGTTTTCGGACTTCATCGGCAACTACGGCAAAGCCGCGTCCGTGTTCACCGGCACGCGCCGCTTCGATAGCGGCATTAAGAGCCAGAAGGTTGGTCTGGTCAGCGATATCAGAAATCACCGTCAAGATATCTTTGATCTCTTCGGCCGACTGTGTCAGCTCATGCAGTTTGGCTGACATCTGGTTTTCACCTTCGGCCGTCTTTTCTACCTCCAGGCTAAACTGGTTGACCTTGGCATTGATATGTTGAAGGTTGCTGTTTGACTCGCTTAGCTTTGACTTAGCATCGATCGTATTGCTGTTTGTATCATGCATCTCATTTTTGATACTGTTGCCGTTGGTCGTCACCTGTTCGATAACATCGCTTTGCTCAGTCTCATTACTTTTAAGCTGCTGGGTAATCTTTTCGATCGCCGTAGAAGTTTCAGCCGCCTGGTTTGCCGAGTCTTTAGCGGTATTGAGTACATTTTTCAGAGTCTGTACCAATTCAAAAAAGGCTTTTTCATTCTCTGTATCCTGCGTAATCACAACATTGAAATCTTTTTTTTCGGTGATATCCAAAACACCCGAGGTCAGGTTCAATGTACTGACATGATTTTTAGTGATCGTTACGATCATATAAAGCAAAACGGCTGATTCAGCGACCACAAAAGCGGCGTGTAAAAATGCGATATCCCATCCGCAGCCGTAATTGAATATAACGATCTCCACACCGCCGATCGATACGCCGTTAAGCTGCAAATAGGTAAAAAGAAGATGGTGTACCGCGATAGTCAATGCCGCGGCGATCGTCGGCATCACATCTTTATATAAAGACATAAAGGCCAAGAGTACAAAAACTGCGAAGTGCATCTCGATCCGGCCAAGGTGCTGCTGGATCATAATCATGGGAAAGCCCATAATCAAGACGCCGATAAGAATACGAGAAAGCGGTGTCCCGCCAAAAAAGTTGTAGGCGGCAAAAGCGAAACCGGTTAGGAAAGCGCCGCCGATGATACCCAAAAGATACATATCATAGCTAAACGACGTCAAAAAAGCGACAACAGCCCATGCCCCTAAAAAGATATATAAAAACGCTTTGTCAGCATTTTTGGCTTCATCCTTAAGTTTCTCCTGTGAAACCTTCGGCAAATAACTGTAGTTACCTAAAAATAGACTGATATTCATCCTCTCCCTTTGACTTTGGATTCCCCGTCCAAAATTAACATCATTGCGACACTATGACGTTTTTTTGCTTTAAATCCATTGAGTCAAGGCCTATTTTTAGGCGATCTATCAAAAAAGTATCAGATAATCCATCCGCCGCCGATAAGACGGTTATCATCATAAAATACGGCTGCCTGTCCGCTTGCCACACCGAAAACAGGCTCTTTTAACTCTACGCTTGCTTTGCCGTCCTTGATCTCGACATGACACGGTACCGCCTTGGTACGATAACGCAGTTTCACCGTTGAGTCGAAGCTCGTACGCTCATCAAACATATTGATATTTTCTAGATTGACATGGTGACAGGCCAGATCCTCTTTTTTTCCTACGACGATCTGGTTCTTTTCGGGGATGATCTTCGTCACATAGTGCGGTTCATGGGCACCGTTGACAGTGAACCCGCGGCGTTTTCCTATCGTATAGTGCATATAGCCGTTGTGTTCACCTACGACATTGCCGTCCTGGTCCAGAACTTCTCCGGGCTGATTGACATTGACATAATCTTTAAGTAGATCGGTATAGGTCGTATCGACAAAACAGATCTCACTTGATTCGGCCTGTTCCGCAAAAGATTTCAGTTCGGGAATCGAAGCGGCCAGACGTTTGATATCCTCTTTTTTACGCGTTCCCATAGGAAAAAGCAGGCGCGGAACCACATCTTTGTCAATATAAAAGAGAAAATAGCTTTGATCCTTGGTATCATCTTCGGCCTGAAGAAGGTAGGTGCCGTCATGCTGGATATAGTGTCCTGTAGCGATATAATCAGCGCCTATGGAGTCGGCGAACTTCACCATCTCGCCGAATTTCAGATTCCGGTTGCACAGTGAACAGGGGTTGGGAGTCTTTCCCTCTTTATAGGTCTCGATAAAGGGTCTGAACACCTTTTCGTCAAACTTCTCCTGCATATCGACTACATGCAGTTTGATACCGCAGTAATCTGCAGCTTTTTGGGCACGTGCGATATTGAGTTCATGGTATCCGGGCTTACTGTGCAGCTTCATATAGATACCTTCGACCTCATACCCCTCCTCTTTAAGAAGCAGGGTAGAAACGGTAGAATCAACTCCTCCGCTCATCCCGATAAGCACTTTTTTCTTCATTGGTAGTCCTAAATGTCGTAAGTGTCTCTACGTTTATAATTGGTAGTGGAGAATTTATGCAGTGTCTTATAATAGCTTGTACTTTGCAATCCAAGTTTTCGCATCTCATCAAGCTGCTCTTCGATAGAGTCACAGACCGATTCAACCACTTCATCCAGATCGTCGGTCAATGTAAAGATATCCAGGTCGCTGTGGCTGATGACACCCTCTTGGATCATTGTACTCTCTATGAAATCGACTAACGGCTGGAAGAACTCTGTTCCCACAAGAAAGATACGTACACCGGAAACTTTTTTCGTCTGCACAAGTGTCAGTGATTCAAAAAGCTCATCCAGTGTACCAAACCCTCCGGGCATAATAACATAGGCTAAAGAGTATTTTACCAACATTACCTTGCGGGAAAAGAAGTAATCGAAAGTAAGACTTTTCGTTGTATAGGGATTCAGTCTTTGTTCAAATTCCAGGTCGATATTGAGCCCGATCGACTCGACATGACTGTTGGGGTCAACTCCGGCATTCGCAGCTTCCATAATCCCGGGTCCTCCGCCCGTGATGATATTGAATCCGCGCTGTGAAAGT
>JBFEYF010000002.1:0-29127 GCA_041562295.1 Sulfurimonadaceae bacterium | reverse complement strand
TCTACTTAGTTGTCAATGATCTTCAAACGCTGCAATCTCGCTAGATTCCGACCTTCAACTCGAAGCGTCTCATCGTTTGTGGACGGGAATTATAGGGGAAAATTTATTTCCTGTCAAGGGTTTTTTGTTAAATTTTTCTTAAATTTCAAAATTTCTTTTTCAGGTATCATTTACATACTATATAGAAGTTATTGTAGCCATCAATATAGCTATGCTCAAGCTTGAATTTATGTCTATGTAAAATCGAGTTAACTATATAGAGTCCTAATCCGAAACTCTCTTTTCTCTTTTCGCCCGTAAAGGCTTCACTATAATATTCCAATGGTTCTTTAAGGTTTTCGCCTTTTGATTTAAAGCTGATACTCTCTTTGTCTATCTCTATAATTATATGGGAGTCGATACTGTATTTGATGCCGTTATCAATTAAGTTCTTGCATACGATGACAAAAAGGTTATAGTCTACTTTACATTGAAGGGTCTTCTTCTCCTTAACCGTATAGTTCTCCTTTTCATAAAAACCGATCTCTATAGCTTCATCAATTATATCCCGTACATTGTACGTCTCTTCAAGAGAGATATTGACATTACTTTTAACCTGGTCCAGCAGAGCAAAATCATCAATCAACTTTTGCAGGCGAATAAATATTCTGTCAAAGCGTTCTCTCTCATACTCACTGTCCAACATCCCGGAAAGCAGCCGGCCCTTGGCTATGGGCGTTTTCAGTTCATGCATAACATTACGCATAAAGAGAGTCCGCCCTTCGATCAGGTGTTTGATCTGGGATACCGCTTCGTTAAAGGCGTCTGATATTTCGCCCACTTCGTCATTACCTTTAAAGGGAAGTCTGACATTAAGATCCCCGGCTCCAAATTTCGATAGCGTCTGTGAGACTGTTCGCAGCGGGTAGAGCTTGAAAATAATAAAGATAAAAGTTGCCAGCAATACAAGTAAAATAGCGATGAAAGCAAAAACACCCAGGGAGTAGACATAGGGATTGAGCGTCTCATCATATATAAGGGTATCACCCAAAGGAGTTCGCATATAAAAATAGATCCGTTCCTGATACTCAATCATAGATATATCCAATTCGATCTCTTTGCGGGCGATAAAAGGTTGCGGTGCCGAAAGAAATGTCTGTGTCACCAGCTTTCTCTTATCTTTTTTCAATAGGACCGCATTTTTCAGTACAGAGAGTTTTTCACTGATACTAAAGATGATCTGCATATCAAACTGGCGCAGGTAGCGGTCAAATTCGGCATTACTCATCGGACGCTGATGGTGAAGGATGATCGAACGGATAATCTGGTAGCGGTCAAACATCGTCTCCGTCTTCTTCTCATAGTCGTTTTTGAGAAAATAGAGTGTCAGAACACCTATAGTAGTAAACGAAACCAAGGCAACAAAGATGACGGAGTAAAATATAGATCGGTTTTTCATTGAATCAACTGATAACCGACGCCGCGAATTGAGTGGATATATTTGGGCTCTTTGGGAGAGTCTCCTATTTTTTGTCTGATACGACCGATGATCACATCGATGCTTTTGGCACCGCTGTCTTTGGCGATGACAGAGATATTATCGATCAGTTCCTGTCGGCTTACGACATGTCCCTCTTTTTCAAGCAAATAAGCCAATATCTCAAACTCCGCCGATGTCAGCGTCAAACGGTTTTTATTCAGAGTAATCATCTGCTTGGGTCGATCGACTACCATATCCTTTTCAACACTCTTGGTTGAAGGTTCACTTAGACGCCTCAACAGTGATGCGATGCGTGCTAAAAGCTCTCTGGGGTCATACGGTTTGGGAAGATAGTCATCAGCTCCCAGTTCCAGAGCTTTGATCTTATCATTGACATCACTGCGTGCCGAAGAGATGATAACGGGTGTGTGGGTTTGATTGACAATCTCTTCACACACTTCCAGGCCGTCCAGTCCCGGAAGTGTCAAATCCAAGATCACAAGATCAAAGCTTTCGATCTTGACACGGCTCAAGGCTAAAAACGGATCCTCTTCATGCTGAACTTCAAACTCGTGTCTGACTAAAAACTCTGTTAATATCTCAGCAAACTCGACATCATCTTCAATGAGTAAAATCTTTTTCATCTTTTCCTGCCTAATGATTTAGAAAATAGTAGCCTAATCAGGTAAACCGTTTATAAACGCCAGTCTACTATTCCTCGGTTATGCTCTTGTAAATAGCGGTTTGCCCGGGAAAACGGCCGACTGCCGAAAAAGCCTCTATAAGCTGAAAGCGGCGAAGGGTGCGGAGCTTCGAGTATCAGATGACGTGAACTGTCTATAAGCTTTTTTTTACTCTGGGCCGGTTTTCCCCAAAGAATAAAGACACAGTTATGTTGCATAGCGTTGACTTTTTTGATCACTTCATCGGTAAAACGTTCCCATCCCATACCGCGATGGGAATGTGCCTCATGCGCACGTACGGTTAATACAGTGTTTAAAAGTAGGACCCCTTCTTTCGCCCATTTAGTCAAATTCCCGTGATCAGGTATCGGAAGGCTCAGATCTTCATGAAGTTCTTTATAGATATTGACTAGTGATGGGGGAATAGCGACACCCTCTTGGACTGAAAAAGCCAATCCGTGAGCCTGGTTATCCCCATGATAAGGGTCTTGTCCCAATATGACAACTTTTACGTTGCCAATCGGTGTTAGGTTAAATGCATTAAAGATATCTCTGTTTTTTGGAAAAGTTGTATGAAGTTTTTGTTCGTTGTGAAGAAAGGTTTTAAGATCAGCCATATAGGGTTGGCTGAACTCATCGGCTAAAGCGGCCTTCCATGTAGACTCAAGTTGCGGTTCTACACGGGTCAATGACTACTTCCCGGCAAAAGGTAAAAGCGCACTACCCCAAGTCAAACCGCCGCCAAAGGCATCCAGTAACATCAGGTCGCCTTTTTTAAGCTTCCCTTCTTCGTAAATCTCATTGATCGCCATAGGAATCGATGCGCCTGAAGTATTACCGTATTTACCGACAGTAAGTACAACCTGCTCATCTTTAAGCTTCAGTGCCTTACCTACCGCTGAGATAATACGGTAGTTTGCCTGATGCGGTACAAAGTGTACGATATCATCAGAATTGATACCGTTTTTTTCAAGGATCTTTACGACATCATTTGTCAAAGTACGGACTGCCAGTTTAAAGGTTTCGTTACCCTTCATTTTAATAAAGCAACCCGCTTCACCTTCAAGCTCTGTCATATGAGGGTTACCAGTACCGCCGTTTGGCGTCATGAGAAAATCTGAATAGTTTCCGTCCGCAGCTGTATGAAGGTCGATGATAGCCTCATCTTTATTCTCTGTAGCAGAGATAACTGCAGCACCGGCACCGTCACCAAATAGGATACAGGTTGTTCTATCAGAGAAGTCAGTGATTGCTGACATCTTTTCTGCACCGATGATAAGTACATTTTTTTTCATACCCGATTCGATAAATGCCTTGGCAATGCCAAGAACATAGATAAAACCTGTACATGCGGCAGAGATATCAAAAGCCGTTACCTGGTTAAGGCCCAGCTTTTGAGAGATTACTGTCGCTGTTGAAGGCATATTAAAATAGTCGGGAGAGATAGTAGCACAGACAACCATGTCGATCTCGGACTTGTCAAGACCCGAACGCTCAATCGCTTTTTCAGCTGCCTTGACTGCCATATCACTGGTTGTTTCATTCTCGCCGGCGATACGACGCTCATGAATACCTGTACGCTGTACAATCCATTCATCACTTGTATCGACCATCTCTTCAAGATCTTTGTTGGTCAATACATTTTTAGGAACATAAGCCCCTATCGATCGAAATGCTGCGTACAAGTTGTGTCCTTTATTTTTCGTTTAAATGTGCAATATTATCAGCAATCTCTTCGTTTACACCAGACTCTACATATCTGATTGCCTGAAAGATCGCATTTTTAATAGCTTTTGCGTTACTTTTTCCGTGGCTAATTATAGCACACCCTTTAAGACCAATTAGCGGGGCACCGCCGTATTCAGCGTAGTCTGTCTCTTTTTTCAATGAGTTGAAGACCTTTTTCATCATCAAAGCACCGGCAAGTGACAGTGGTGATTTTTTGGCGCTCTTTTTGATAAAAGATCCCATCAAAGATGCAACACCCTCACTTGTTTTAAGAAGGATATTCCCGATAAAACCGTCACAGACAACGACATCCACTTCACCTGAGAAGACATCATTACCTTCGGCATTACCCACAAAATACTCATACTCTTGCAGCTTTTTAAAAGCCGCCTTTGTCACGTCGTTACCTTTTGAGTCCTCTTCACCGTTAGAAAGAAGCGCAACTTTGGGCTTTTGGGTATTAAGTACCTGTTTTGCATACGCTCCGCCCATAATAGCGAACTGGTAAAGGTTTTCAGCATCACAGTCCACATTAGCACCCACGTCCATAACGAGTACCCGTTTACCTTCCACTTTCGTCGGCATAAATGTTGCCAACGGAGGACGCTGCACACCTTTGATACGCCCGATTCTCAGTGTAGCCAGACTCATCGTCGCACCGCTGTGTCCGGCAGACACAACTGCATCACACGCTTTTTCACGAACCAATTCTACCGCTTTATAGATTGAACTCTCTTTACGCTTTAACGCATCGGTTGCCGCATCTGACATATCGATAACATCAGTCGATTGAACAATTTCTATAGAATCTTTTAAATGGGTAGGAAGAAGCGCATGAATCTCTTCTTTGTGTCCGACTAAGACGGGTGTAAACTTTTTCTCTTTAAGTGCGTCTACAACACCTTGTACAATAGGAGCGGGACCGAAGTCACCGCCCATCGCATCAATAGCTACTTTGATCATTAGCTTTTGTATTCACCTGTAGCTGGGTTAGCGAAGTGAGGCATCTTATAAGTACCGTCTTCTGTTTTAACAGGACGTTTTAGTGCTACTTTGTAGTGTGTACGACGCTGAGCTGACTTTGAATGTGTTGTTTTTCTCTTAGGTACTGCCATATTAAATCCTTTTTATGATTGACATGAATTACAATAAAAATAGTCACTTTTGAGTAAGTTGACTTCACCCTCCAGAATCTCTTCCAGATCGATATAGTCATGAAAACTCTCAATGACATCCAACTCGTTAGCACTATCGCTGTAAATGCCTTCGCTAACTAGCAGGGTTAGATCTTCTACGTGGTGGTCATCGATTTCTGCACCACAGCGATCACAGATACGTTGCATCTGAACATCCAGCTGCGCTTCAAGCTTGACCAGATTTTTACGTTCAGACTTTAGGGTTCCCGAAAACTTCAGACCCTCTTTTTCGATCTCAAAAGGAATCTCTTGAAATCGAACTTTTGAAAAAGCGATTTTCATCTAATCGGTTATTATACTATTTCTCTACCAGAAAAGAAAAATGCGATTTCGATAGCAGCGTTTTCTAAAGAGTCACTACCGTGAACAGCATTAGCATCGATGCTCTCTGCGAAATCAGCTCTGATTGTACCAGCTTCTGCTTCTGCAGGGTTCGTTGCACCCATAAGTTCGCGATTTTTAGCCATCGCGTTGTCACCTTCTAGTACCATAACAACAACCGGCCCTGAGATCATGAACTCTACTAGATCGTTGAAGAAAGGTCTCTCACTGTGAATTGCATAAAAAGTTTCAGCATCCTGACGGCTTAACTGAAGTTTTTTTGCAGCTGCAATACGTAGACCGTTGCTCTCAAAGCGATCCATGATTTTACCGATAACGCCCTTTTTAACGGCATCTGGCTTAATAATTGATAATGTTTGTTCCATTTATCATTCCCTATTGTAGAAAAATTGTGCGCAATTATAGCTAAAAAAATATATATTTAAGTTTAAGTTGTGAAGTTTTGTTTTGAAAGTGCCCTCCCGAAGGAGAGCAGGTAGAAATTAGTCGATGATGTTCGCGCGGTTTTTGCGATCTTCCATTGAGATATCTGCATGGAAAGGCATCTCAGCGTCTGCATCTTCCATAACATAGTTTTTACCGTCAACGTAATTAGCACCGTTGAAGAAATCTTTGTGTTCAGCAGTAAAAGGCATATCCCATGTGATACAACCTTCAGTTGGACACGCAGCTGCACAAGCAGGCTCATCGTGGTGATCTACACACTCTACACATTTGTCTGGGTAAACGTAGTAGATCTCTTCACCTGTTGGATTATCGTCCTCGTCAACGATCGCCTCTACAGGACACTCATCAATACAAGCTGCACAGTTGATACAAGTATCATTAATAAATACTGCCATTGTAATTCCTTTTCAATTTATTATGGTGAACTATAACTTACCATTTATTAGAGAAAACTAAATTATTTCGCTTTCTCTTCTTTAAATATTATTATAGTCCCAAATATTCACGTATCTGTTCTACTTTATCGCATGCTTCCCAGCTAAACTCGGGAAGTTCTCTTCCAAAATGGCCGTATGCAGCTGTCTTTTTGTAGATAGGACGCAGCAGTTTTAACTCACGGATGATATCTTTGGGTTTTAACGGAAAGAGTGCTTTAATACACGACTCGATCTTTGACTCATCGATTTTAGATGTTTCGTGCGTATCGACCCATATCGAAACCGGTTCTGTCACACCGATGGCATAGGCAAGCTGTATCGTCACACGTGAACAGACCTTGGCAGCGACCAAATTCTTTGCAATATAGCGTGCCGCATAGGCGGCTGAACGGTCTACCTTGGTCGGGTCTTTGCCTGAAAATGCGCCGCCGCCGTGAGGGCAGGAACCTCCGTAACTGTCTACGATAATCTTACGCCCGGTCAGACCAGCATCCCCTTGCGGTCCGCCGATCACAAACTTACCCGTCGGATTGATGTGATAAACGGTCTCATCCGTTAGCAGCTCCTTGGGAATAACCTTTTTTATTACCTGTGTTATCAGATCGTGGCGTATCTTTTCCTGCGTCACTTCAGGAGCATGCTGTGTAGAGACAACAACTGTCTCGACACCGACAGGCTTGCCCTCTTGATAGCGTACCGTTACCTGAGCCTTCCCGTCAGGACGCAGATAGGGCAGACGGGCCGATTTTCTTGCAAAACTCAGTTCTGCAGTTAATTGGTGCGCCAGGTAGATGGGAAGCGGCATCAAAACTTCAGTCTCGTCACAGGCATAACCGAACATCAGCCCCTGATCCCCTGCCCCGATCTCTCCGTCAACACGGTCTACCCCGATATTGATATCAGGAGATTGCACCCCGATACCGTTTAAAATAGCGGCTGATCGGTAATCAAAGCCGAATGCCGCATCGGTATAACCGATCTCACGCAAAACTTCGCGGGCAATATCCTGCATCGGGGCGTACGTGGTCGTACTAAGCTCTCCTGCGATAACGCACAGTCCGTTTGAAAGAAGCGTCTCACAAGCCACACGTGCATGCGGGTCACGCTCAATAATATAATCAAGGATCGCATCACTTATCTGATCCGCCATCTTGTCCGGATGCCCTTCGGTTACGGATTCTGAACTGAAAAGATAGGATCTAGACATCGAGTAAACTCCCTGTTTTTCGTCATTATATCTTATAGCGGTTAAATTCTGAACCAAGCTCATTTTCACAAAGATTTTTTAATCTTAATATGATATTCTTTGAGATCAAAAATTTTAACAAGGATTTGTCACGATGTTAGTAACAAAAAAAGCACCTGACTTTACAGCAACAACTGTAATGGGAAACAACGAGATCGTTGAAGATTTCAACCTCTATAAAAACTTCGGTGAAAAAGGTACGGTACTCTTTTTCTATCCGTTAGACTTCACGTTCGTATGTCCTTCTGAGATTATCGCATTTGATCACCGCCTGGATGAGTTTACATCCCGCGGTGTGAATGTTATCGGTGTCTCTGTTGATTCACAGTTTTCCCACTTTGCATGGAAAAACACTCCGGTTGCCGAAGGCGGTATCGGACAGGTACGTTACCCTCTTGTAGCTGACCTGACAAAAGAGATCTCTAAAGCATATGATGTACTTCTAGAAGGCGGCGTAGCGCTTCGCGGATCTTTCCTGATCGACACTGACGGTACGGTACGCCATGCGGTTATCAACGACCTTCCACTGGGACGTAACATCGATGAGATGCTTCGTATGGTTGACACGATGCAGTTTACTAACGAGCACGGTGAAGTATGTCCTGCCGGTTGGAACAAAGGTGACGAAGGTATGAAAGCTGACGCTGCGGGTGTGGCTGACTACTTGGCCAAACACGAAAAAGAGCTGTAAGTAGCTTTTTTATTCCGTATGAGAAAGGAACTTGGTTCCTTTCTCTGCGCTAACGCTGAGTTTGCTTCAGCAGCAGGCTCACGCGCTTATAGCGCTTTTACATGTTCGTTAAGCTGTGTTAATTACACTACGCTTCATTCTCCTCTTTATACTGTTCGATAAACTCTCTTAATAAAAACTCTACAACCGATTCATAAACATCGCTGTTGGGATCTTCTGATTCGATAAAGTCATCCATAAAATAGGTCAATGCAAAAGTCGGAACATCACCCTTTCTTCGGGTAATGACCTCTTCTCCCACCATCATCTTGATATGAATAAAGTAGGTTTGATCTTTCTTCTCGCCGTTGATCATGATTCCGAAGGTACTTACCCTGTCACTGGGAGATTTGATACCTGCCTTGGCAAGAGTTTCCAGAACTTTTTGCTTGATCTTGATTTCACTTGTTTTATCGATGATGGCCGAGGGGTTTTTGAAAAGAAGGTTTACCGACGTAATCCCTTCCAGAGTAAAAGGGGTTTGGGCAGTAAGCGACTGTAAAACGACAAACATAACTATCATGATCTTTTTCATAGTGACTCCTTAGATCAAACGGTTGAGTATATAGACAAATATAAGACTGTTAAGTAATAGTAGCAAAACTTTATAGGCTGTCAGATGAAAGATATGTGCTAACGTAATGCCAAGATAGACGCCTAAAAGTGAACTGATGCCGACAATGATCCCCTGTTCATAAAGGATCTGTTGGGTCAGGCTCCATGAAATCGTTGCAGAGAGCGAGGAGAAGGTGACGAAAAAGAGTGATGCCGCGGTTGCCGTTTTAAGAGGATAACCGAGATAGCCATTCAAAAAAGGTATGATCAAAATCGCTCCGCCAACCCCGATGGATGAAGAGGTCAAACCGACAAAACCACCAAAAAGCACTAAAACCGGTGTGGAGATCGTTTTTATACTCGCTGGCGCGACAGGTGCATAAAAGAGCTTGATGATACTCAAAACGATAAAGAGTAAAAAGAGTGATTCCAAAAAAGTCTCAGATGCCGTCTGTACCAGATAGGGACTCATAAAAGAGCCAATCCATCCGCCGACCCCAAGATAGACAATAATCTGGACTTTCAGTTTGCCTTTTTTAAAATTGAGCCATGAACCCCAGACGGACGAAAAGAGCATCTGTATAAGCGAGATACCGACCGCTTCTTTGATCGTATAGCCGATACTCAAAAGCAGCGGAACTAAAATCGCACCTCCGCCGACACCGAAGAATCCGGCAAAAAGGCCTACCCCTAAGCCGAAAAGAATCAATAGTTCCACGCACACTCCTAAATTAGGGGAAAATTATAACACTTTATATACAAAAGAGGCTCTTTTAGTCTATAATATCCCTAATATAGGAGGTCTACTCACAATGATTGACGTTTTATCTAAAGCTACACATAATTTTATCGAGCATCAACTCAGAGAAGCTTCGACTGAAGAGCAGCAGTGTGATGCCCAAAAAATGTATCAGGCTGATATCGATCTGATCTGTTCAGGCGAGACAAAAAAAGCACACTTTTACTATACCAATGATTTTATACAGGCCGTCTCTATGGCGATGCTTTTTGAAGAGGCATCTGATGATGAGACGATCATCGATCTGGTCAATGAAACGACCAACCTGATCGCAGGAAGTGCCAAAATTCTGGCCAGTGATATACCCGATAGAAGTTTTGACATCGGCATTCCAAAGTTTCAGGGTAAAGATCAGTCCCTGAATACAGATGGAACATATCGTGCTTTTTACATCAATAACAAAATGATGTTAACCATATCTCTTCCCTAAGGCACAACAGACCCATGAGTGATGCAACAAAAGAACACCAAAAAGAGCTCGTACTAGACTGGATGGAGTATAACGGTCTTCAAGATATGGAGATCGAGTTCGTTGCGGAGCTGGGACAGACTACTTTAACACTGGGAGAGATCCTCAAGCTTTCCAAAGGCTCGGTCATCGATCTTAATAAACCTGCAGGTGAGAGTGTCGAATCCTATGTCAACGGTCGTATCATTGGCAAAGGAGAGGTCATGGTCTATGAGAAAAACCTTGCCATCCGTATCAACGAAGTCCTGGACTCAAGCGGCGTTATCTACTATCTATCAAAAGAGCATAAAATATGAAATATATTCTTCTAACCTTTATCACTACACTCTCTCTTTGGGGATCCAATATTCTCAGTCACAAGATCTATGAACGCGCTGACCGCACGGATCTGCTTTTGACATTTGACACGCCCTTTGAAGGAAGGATTTCACAGAAAAAAGAGCCCCGCCGTACGACACTCCTGCTTTACGGAGCCAATTATACTACGACGATCAAGCGTCAAATAAAATCCCCCTTCTTACAATCCTTTTCGATCGTACCGGATATAAGTAGGACATCCCTTATTTTGGATCTGCCCCTTAACGCTACCTTTAAAGTATCCAAGACTGTCGACAACTATGGTCTGAGACTGCGCTTTTATAAAGACAGTAAATCCGTCGCAACCACCGCGCTAAAAGAGAGTCAAGAAACTACTGCACCCTCAACGAAAAAGATTCCCGATGCGATACCTACAAAACAGGAGAACCTGGTCAGTAACCGCTATATCATCGTCATCGCTATTTTGTTTATCGCGGTCATCCTTCTCTTTGTCATCAAGAAAAAAGTAGAAAACCGCAGCAGCGGCAGTTGGCTCTTTAAAGAGAATAAAGGGAGTGCTGAAAACTTCAATATTATCTTTCAAAAACCGATTGACAATATCAATAAGGTCGTATTACTGGAAGTGGCATCCCGTCAATACCTGGTTGTTATCGGCAACGGGCATCTGCTGCTGGATGTCTTTGACAGACAGGGTCCTATCGATGAGGATGGTTTTGACTCTATTCTCAGAAAGAATCAGCAGGAACTTGATGACTATATGAAACTTGACACGACCAAGCCGGCATCCAAAGACCCTCTACAGATCTATAAAGAGAAAGCGAGCCTGGAAGCTTATAAATCCCAGATGTAGTTTCAGTGTTTTCTGTTTATCAGAACAACCGCCAAGATACTTACAACCCCTCCGGCAACGATATGCATCTGCAGCGGCTCTTTTAAAAAGAGTGCCGCAAAAAAGAGTGCCGAAAAGGGGACGATAAACATAAATGAACTCGCCTTGCCCGAACCGATCTGTGCCGAAGCAAAAAAATAGATCGTTGTAGCCACCGTCTGCCCTAAGACTCCCAAATAGATCAGACTTATCCAAAAGTACCCGTCCTGGTCAAATACAACTGCCAACTCTGAGAGTGTGTTAAAAGGCATAAGCATCATCGTCCCGACAAAAGAGATCGCAAAACTGTAATGCAGCGGATAGATATGTATATGTGAGGCTTGACTTAAAAGCGTCACGACGGCCCATATCAAAGCAGCCAGCATATAAAAAAGGTTGGCAGAAGAAAAAAGTCCGCTGCCGCTTTCCCATGCCTGCAGCATGATCAATCCTCCGACCATTCCCAGAGATAATCCCATCACCTGTGAAGCCGTCAGCCTTTTTTTGTAGATAACTGCAGCCAGTGCAAAAGTGACCAGAGGGCTTAATGTCGTAATGATGACCCCTCCCCCGCCGGCACTGCCGTATTTGACACCGAAAAATGCCACAACCATAAAAGCTACATTCAGGCCGGCGCCGGCAATGATATATTTGATGCTTCTGTAGGGGATAACAATAGGCCGTTTCATCCAAAGGATAAGCGGCAAAAAAGCTACAAACATAATGGCAAAACGCCAAAAGGTAATCACTTCAAAAGAGACTGCCGCTGTCAGAACTTTCAGGGCGACCCATCCGCCGCCCCACAGCGTCATAGCAACCACCATCCATAAAAAGAGCCTCTCCGAACGCTCCATCTAGACCTTAACCCGGTCTTCAAGTGCACGCGACAAGGAGAGCATATCGATATTTTCCAGACTCACTCCCGTAGGTACCCCCTGGGCGATCTTGGTAAAATTGATATCATAATCTTTCAGACGGTCTTCGATAAAGAGGATCACGGCATCATTGGCAATAGATGGCGTCATAGCAAAGATCACCTCAGTGATACCGTCTCCGGCAAGAGCATAAAGTATCTCTAGTTCATCATTTTCCAACGAGTTCAAGACAAAATAGCGTCCGTCAAAAAGAGCGTTCTCTTCGATAATCAAGATATCTTTTGCACTTTGTACGATACAGAGTTTGCTCTGGTCCCTGCCCTCATCCGCACAGATATGGCACAGCTCATGTTCACTCATCGAACCGCACTTGACACACTTTCTGATAGATGCCAGTGCTGATTCGATAGCATGGGCTATCTTCATCCCGGCGAACTGGTCACTCATACAGACATGATAGGCCAGTCGTGTAGCAGACTTCCTTCCCACGCTCGGCAAGGTTTCAAAAGCTTCGACCAATCGTTGAAATTTTTCTAATCCGTTCATAGCTGGGACTTTATCCTAAACTTACTATAAATATGGTAAAATTCGCGAAAAATATAACTTAAAAATTATAGACAAGGAGTGTTTCACATGCAGGATTTAGGCTATTATGAAATTTTAGAAGTGGACAAGCAGGCCGATGCAAGTGAGATCAAAAAAGCCTACAGAAAGATGGCAAAAAAATACCATCCGGATAAAAACCCGGGTGATAAAACGGCAGAAGAGAATTTTAAACTGGTAAACGAAGCGTATCAGGTACTCAGTGATGACCAAAAACGCCGCATTTATGACCAGTACGGAAAAGCGGGTCTTGAAGGCGGCATGGGCGGAGGCGGAGGCGGCTTCGGCGGCTTTGACGATCTTGGATCGATCTTTGAAGAGATGTTTTCAGGCTTTGGCGGAGGCGGTCGCCGTCGCGGTCCGCGCGGTCCGCGCCAAAAGTATGAGCTGGATCTTGGCGTGGAGATGACGATCGACTTCAAAGAAGCGATCTTCGGCACCAAAAAAGAGGTCAACTACAGTTATAAAACCATCTGTGAAAGCTGTGACGGAACCGGTGCCAAAGATAAGAAGATGAAGAGCTGTCCCCAGTGTCACGGACAGGGGCAAGTCTATTCTCGCCAGGGCTTTATGACTTTTTCTCAAACCTGTCCCGCCTGTCACGGCGAAGGTAAGACCGTAGAGGTGAAGTGCCCCGACTGTAAGGGTAAAGGATTCAACGATAACAAAACGAGCGTTACTGTTGATATTCCGGCTGGTATCGATAATGAAAACCGACTCAGAGTCGCAGGCAAAGGCAATATCGGTTTCGGTAAGCAGACAGGAGATCTCTATATCACCTTCTATGTCAAGCCAGATGATACTTTTGTACGTCATGATGACGATATCTATTTGGAAGTACCTGTATTTTTCACTCAGGCGATCATGGGTGACACGCTCAAAATCCCATCACTGACAGATGAGCTTGAGCTCAATCTGGATGTGGGAACCCGAGACAAACAGCAGTTTGTCTTCAAAGGAGAAGGCGTCAGTAATGTACACGGACGGGGTAAAGGCAACCTCGTTGCCCAGGTCAAACTGGTCTATCCTAAAAAACTCACCGGCGAACAGAAGACGCTTTTGGAAAAACTGAACAAAAGTTTCGGTGTCGAGAGCAAACCGCATGAAAGTGCGTTTGAAGCTGCATTTGAAAAGGTCAAAGGATGGTTTAGTTAATTATAGATCTTAGGCAAGTGCAGTATTTACTGCCTTGCAGCAAGCTTACATATCTTGCTGCCTTTGGGTGGCGTGTTTTAATATATTCCGGTGACATCTATAAAAATGAGGATGGCACTTAAAATCAGCACTAACAAAAGCCATAAATTCCATGGCCCTTTTACACTGGTCGGATTGGTGTCTTTCATAATAATTCCTTGCTATTTTGAGGCAAACTACTCTTGAGTTTTCTCAATTTCTATTTTATCCAATGGCTTATACTTTACCAGTAAAACCGGTAGAAGCAGCAAGTCCGCAACGACAGCCATAAACATTGCCAGACAGGTCAAGATTCCGAAATAGATTGTCGGGATAAACTCAGAAAGTACCAGTACGGAAAATCCGATCATAATACTCATAGAGGTATAAAACATCGCTGTACCGATACTCTTGTGTCCGTTATACATTGACTGCAGATAATCTCCCGTCTTGCCATACTCCTCTTTGAACCGGTAGATATAGTGAATCGTATTATCCACGGCGATCCCCAGACTGATCGCGGCAATGGTAATGGTCATAATATCCAGAGGGATTTTAAACCATCCCATAAATCCGAAGATCACCGATACCGGGATGATATTAACCGTTATGGCAACCAAAGCCACTTTCAAAGATCTAAAAAGGACCAGGAACATACTAAACAGAATGACAACTACGACCCCCAATGTCTTTATCTGTGAATTGAAAAGTGAGTTCAACATGTTATTATAGAGGATCAAGATATTGGTCAACTCAAAACTTTCATATTCTGGATCCAAAATTTTTGCGACATCAGTTTTGATCCGTTTGATCAATGCATCACGGCGTAAGCCTTCCTGAGAATCGATAATACGCATCGTCAGACGTACTTCGTTATTGTCTATATTCATATAAGGATCTAAAACGATCTTGCGGTACTCTTTGGGCAGCTCTTTATAAAGCAGTGCCAACTCCAAAGACTCTAGCTTCCGGCCGTTATTTAAAACCTTGCCGACTTCGCCCATCGTGGCCAAAGAGAGGACCTTACCGATTTCAGGCTGCTTTTCAAGATACTCATGAACCTCTTTGACCTTATCCATCTTGTATTCGGTAAACCAGTACTGCTCATCGTAGGTTGCGGTTTCATACTCTTCGTCAAAACTGTCCAGGTTATCGTCATATGCGGTCTCAGTTTCGTTCTCTTTAACCTCTACGGTTGCTTTTTGATCTTCTTTAAAAGTCAAGATGACATCTAAGGGTGTCGTACCGCCAAGCTCGGTATCGATAACCTTCATACCCTGGTAGATCTCACTGTCACTTTTAAAATAGTCAATAAAGCTGTTTTCAACAAAGAGTTTAAAGGATCCGCTAAATGCAAAAAGCACCATCACAATGGCCCCGCCGATGATAACTTTGGAAAAGCGGTCTGCGACTCCGGCAAGGTGTGACGTAAACGTACTTTCCGCTTTAGAAGCGACTTTCAAAGCAACTTTAGGTAGCATCAGCATGACAGCCGGGAAGATCACAAAGGTCAATACCAGCGAGAGTGTCACACCGATACTCATCATCCATCCGAAGTTGATGACAGGCAGGATCTGGCTAAAGACCAGTGAACTAAACCCTGAAATCGTCGTAATAACGACAAAAAACGAAGGCGTTGCCATCGATGTAACGGTCTCCAGCACCAACTCCTGCTGAGTAGCCTCCGGCTTGACACTTAGAAGTTCACGGTATTTGACAGTGAGGTGGATAACCAAAGAGATGGTCAAAATCAGCTGCAAAGAGATAAAGTTGGAAGATACGACGGTGATCTCCCAGCTGAACATGCCCAAAATACCGCTTGCAGCTACGACAGCAGCGACACAAATGGCAATAGGAATCAATACCCATCGGGCCTCTCTAAAGAGTGCCCCAAGAATAATCACCAAAAGCACCAATACAGCCAGACCGAAAGTCTCGATATCAGACTGCACATACGTGACCATATCATCCGCAATCATAGGAACACCGCCAAGATGCAGGCGGGCATCCCCCTTATACTTTTGCATAATGCTACGCACTTTGAGAACATTTTGATGATTGAGCTCTCTCATATGATCGCGGTAGTTTTTAAAGTTTGCTTCAACCACTTCAAGCTCTTCCATCTGCTTGGCCGTGATCTGCTTCTTTCTGCGAAGTTCCAGGAGCTCTTCTCTGCGCTCCCGCATCTTGATAAAGACCTGATCGGTAATCAGGTTGACCAAAAGTGCCGTAGTTTTAAAGTCTTTACTGACCAGATGCTCTTTGTACAAAGGGCTGCTTGTCAACTCTTTTTGGGCCAGCTTCTTATCCGTATCTGCAGACTCAAGGGTCGGAATCTTTTTTAAAAGCTCTTTGACCGGTTTTTCCGGGCTTTGCAAAAGCGGTACATTCAAAACAGAGGTAACCGAACTGACTAGATCAAGAGCTTCGAGTTCAGAACTGAGCAGTTTTATCTGGGCCAAGACCTTGGAAGAGAGCAGATCCTCCTGCGGGGTAAAGGTGATGACCAGAAAATCTTCTGTCGCATAGCGTTTGGAAATCGTTCTTGAAAACTCAAGATCCTTATCCCCCTCCAGCAACAGGGTCTCGGCAGAAGCATCTATTTCCAGTTTGGTCGCAAAAAATCCGAGGATAAGGATCAGAATACCCAATCCTGCCAATATCTGCTTGTGAAAAGGGAAAAAATAGTTTTGATAGAGATACTTCAACATTATTTTTGTTTCTGTCTCATCTTATCCATCAGACTATCGATCGTTCCGGCACGAAGTACTTCCGTAAACTGTGAACGGTCTGTCTTGATAATACTGACACCGCTGATAATCGCATCATAAATCAGCCATTGGTCTTTGTCTTTAATCGGCTTACTTGTTTTGTGGTACTTGTAGATCACTTCTGTGTTGTCATCCGTACCTACAAGATCCGTTACAAGTGTGATTCTATTCCCCTTTGTCTGCTTCACTGAACGCACAACGATCTTCTCATCCGTATAGTTATCGATCTTTTGTGAAAAAGAGTTTTTCATGCGTATGACATAAAGTTTAGTAAACTCCTGTTTTTTCGTTTCATCTAAAGCTCTCCAGGCATGTTTTCCCAGACTTAACTTTGCCATAAGACGGAAATCAAAAAGCGGATCGACTACATCGATAATCTTGTCATTGCGCTGGTCTGAATTCAATGATTTGTTCTTTACGACTTTGACGACTGCGTCTGCTTTTGTCACAAAACGTTTTTCTACATCATCTTTCTCTGCAGCCCAGGCTGTCATCATCATACCCATGGTCATGACAAAAGCTGTTAAAAGTTTTCTATATAACATTTTTACTCCTTGATAAGTTTTTCACGATGCTGTTCATAAATATCACGTAAAAAAGGATAAAGATCCACCGCATCTTTTTTGAGATCTTCATACTCTCCGATATGCTGGGAGGTAAAATTGACTTTTTCCAAACTGATCAAGCCGATCGTCTCCATATCGTTACTAACGAGATTATATCCTCTTTTTGGTACATAATAGTTTGGATCGACTTCGGCATCCGGGTACATACTGAACATATCCCGCAGATTTGACGGTCCCAAAAACGGCAATACAACATGAAAACCGCCGCCTACCCCGTAAAACCCAAGTGTCTGACCGAAGTCCTCTTCATGCGGTTCCCATTCCAGCCATGCTTTGGCCGGGTCGAAAAGTCCAAGGATGCCTATCGTACTGTTGACGACAAAGCGCCCTGTCTCTTCCATCGCATTTTTAAACTTCAGCTGCAATACATTATTGACCAGCCTCACAGGATAGAGCAGGTTATGAAAAAAGTTTCCGATACTGCTTCGCACCTCTTTGTGAAGTACTGCGCGATACCCCCGTGCAACAGGGTCCAGGATATAGGTATAGAATGTGTCGTTGAACTTTGTCATAAAACGGTTGTAGCCGCTTAAGGGGTCATACACCTCTTTAACCGCGAACTCTTCGGCGAACTCATCTGAAAATGCGTCATCCATATCTTCTTCGCCGCTGCTTAGATCCCCGGTTACCGACTCCTGACTCTGATTTGAATCAACACCTTTAACAGACTGCAGTGAAGCGCTGCATCCTGCCAGCCATAGAGTGATCGTCATCACTAAAAAAAGCCGTACTAAACTAAAAACTCTTCTCATTCTAGCTATCATTCCTTTTCATATTCCGGCAGGTCCTCTTGCAGATTTGACAGAAGTCGTTCCATCTCCTCGTCACTGACATCAAGCCGTTTTATCTTCTTATCATTTTGCTCTATTTTTTTCATATCCACTACCGCCCCGACAGGTGGCTGTTTCTCATCACTTCCGCCTCCCGATATTGTATAAAGAACCCATTTGGGTCCTTCAAGGGATAAGACGACATAAGCCGCATCAGACGCGGCAAGTATCGTATGGGCACTCAGCTGTGAAAGTGTACTATATCCTAAGACCGTTGCACTTGAAAAACTGTAGCCAACGGGCATAACGACAGCTTCGGCCAGATGATAGACTCCTTTTGCAGCTGCTGTTGCAACCGTAATGCCGCTGCCTGCAACCATAGCTGTACCGGAAAGAGCCGTTCCTGTTGCCTGGGTAGCCAATGCGGCAACTTCCCCTGTAGCGGCTACACCCGTACCCAAGGTCGCAGCAGATGTACTGGCAAGGACGCCGTAACTGACCTCACCGACAGCTTTTGCCGACACCGCTAACGGCACGCCCAGATATTTCGTACTGCTTCCCAGTACAAAACCGGTTGTCTTGCCTATACCGGCAGCGGCAGTACTTACCGTCGTATCCACGATACTGACAGCAGCGCCCCCGGTGACCGCCACTGCAGCTGCGGCTTTGCCTCCAAGATACTCCGTAGAGCTCAGTACCGAAGCCAGTGCAAATGTCACTGAGGGAGCCACGATTTGATAGATCGATTTGGCACTTTCATACGTCACTTCTACCGCGACCATGGTAGTGGTACCCGCCTCGTTGGCAATAATATGTACCGGATAGATGATACCGTTGACGCTGATCAGGCCGACAGAGCCCACGGCAATTTTACTCACAGGCTTGATAATCCCGTCATAAAAGATCCCCTGAAGTACCCAGCGCATCGATTTAAGTGTCGTTAAAAGTACACCCTCTTTTTGAATATTTTCACTAAAGTTCTCTCCGGCTTTGGCAAAGCTTTTGCCGACATCACTACCGTAACTGCTGATCGCATCTGATATCATATCCGTAAAGTAGAGAGTCCCTTCGCTGCGTACCGCTTCCGCTTCTTTAAAACTTTCGACAAAACGTGATGTATCGATACTTTCTGCCATAGTAGAGAGGTTTTCGCCCAGATTTTTGGGAAGTGCCGCATATCCTTGGATAAAAGAGTCCGTGCCGAAAGCAAAATGTTCCGCTGCCAGACGCTCGGTCACTTTGTTGATCTTCGAAGCACTTTTGGAAGTTCTAGAGATATATTTTTTACTTCGTTCCCAGGACTTGCTAAAGATTTCGCCGCTGGCTACATCAAAATAGTTTTGTATCTCTTCCCCCGCGGCATAGACATCCTTGCCGGTCTGATAGGCACTAGAAAATGCCCCGATGATGTGATCTTTGGCAAGTTGCGATGATTTGGAGACAAGCCAGGTTCCCTTGCCCCGTGTATACTTTCGTATCTCATCCGAAAGATCCGATGAGGCACGAAACAGTTTGCCCGAAAACTCATACGCTTTTTTCGTCCCCTCAGGTATCAAATAGACCGAATCCAAAGCATCTTTAAGCGCCTGTTTCAAAGAGGCTGTCGCATCTTCAAAAAAAAGCTCGTGGGCCCGGTCGATGCTATCTTTGGCAGAAGGGATAAAGTGAATGGTCGTAAACGGGACTTCAATCGCACCGTTTTGATAAAGTGAGGTATGCCCTTTGGCAATCAGTTTTTTACTCTGCTTTAAAGGGTCATCCGCTCCGCTAATAGCACAGCCTCCTAGGAATAGAACAAGAAACATCCATACTGTATAACGCATCTTACTTCACCTTGACATCACTGGGAAGGCGATGCAGGATCTCTTCAACCAGATCATAATCTTCACTGATAACCTCCACATCGACTCCTTTCTCTTTTTTCAAAGCTTTCAGATCGACTACGGTACCGACCGGAAGCTGATCCACCTTTTTACCCGAAACTTCCCCTTTTGCCATGGCTACAACCAAACGCGGTCCGTCCCATGCCAGGAAAAAGACGGCGTCAGAAGCTGCCAGCAAGGCATGCGTCGGCAGTGCCGTCAAAGCGTTATACCCCAATACGATACCCGAAGCCGCTTCATTGAAGAAGATTTTCGAGCTCCCTTTGACGACATCATAAGATACGTAGGTGACCCATTTTGCCGTGTCATACGTGGTTGAAGCTGCCAGCTGTGTCGTCCCGGCAACCGGTGCGGCGAGTGTTGACCCCACCTGATTGACAAGGCCCAGAGAGCTTCCGCCGACATAGGTCAACGGGGTCGTACCCAGCGAAAGCATCGACAACGCGGTCAAAAAACCTGCTTCTACCGTAGGAGCTACCACCTTTACCCCTACTGAAGCACTATAATAGAGTGTCAGTCCCAAAGACTCTACGCTGTGTCCGACCACGCTGATCGTCGCACCCACAGGCAAATAGATAAGCTTGCCGACTTTTTTGCCTGTCTCAACCGTACCGGTAACGACGCTTTTCGTCGTCGGCTTGACGATACCGTGAAAAAGGGCCTTAAGATACCCGTACATGATCTGTATCAGACCGCCTAGAGAGTTCTCCTCTTCACCTGAAGCCTCATAGGCATCTAAAAAACTTTTGCTTGCATCTTCAAAAGCGACGCGCCATATTTTGGAGAGTCCTTCACTCCCGCTTCGTGTTATCGATGCGGCAATCTCGCCAAGATTGCTAAAATCCTCTTTTAGATCATTAAAGTAGTTGCCGGGTATTGCGGCTAACGCTTTGCGGTCATCTTCTGTCCTTTGGGCCAAACTGATGTTGCCTTTAATCAGACTCTCCCAGGCACCGGAAAAGCCGCTTTTGGCATACTCAAATTGCTTGGAACCGATCTCATGCGTCTTTTTAAGAATATCTTTACTGCGTTGTGTCCCGCTTTCAAATATATCTTTTGTCGTATCGAGACTTTTTTTCAGATCCGAAGCGATCGCTTTGGTGTAATCTTGCGTATCTTTTTTAAGCTCATCTACTGCTTTTACCAGTGCCCTGTGGGCATTATCGACACCATGTTTTTTGGCAAATTTCAAAGCTTTATCACTGGATGAGACGACAAACCACCCTTCGTTATAGAGTGACTGGTGCCCTCTTAAATTGGCCATCGTCAACGGGATCGTCTCTTTAACACTTTTTGTTTGAACGGCTGTTTTCGGAGTACTGCATCCTGCGATCAACGCCAGTAGACTCCCAAGCAGTATGAACTTTTTCATATACTCGATCACCCGCTATCTTTTTTGTATCAACGCTGCGAAACGGCGCAGTACCAAAAGCAGCGACGCACCCAATAGAATCTTATAATCGATCTCGCTGGCAACATGGATCTTTTTAAAAAGTTCTCCCTCCGTATCCCGGGCTGTTTGCAGCTCTATGATCTGGGGTGTATAGTAGTAGATAAACAGCAGTGCGGAAAAGATGACCGCCAAGGCCGCACTTTGGACCATCATATCTCTTTTGCCTTCTTTATAATCATACCCCTCATAAAGGGCAATGACAATGACCAAAGTCAGCAACACCGTGTTGGAGCGGCTGAATATCTCCGTCATGATCAGCCCTTCAGAAAAGTGGCTGATCGTTTCCGAAATAAAAAGTTGTGATTTAAAAATCACCGGAGCCGTCAAAGCACCCAGTGTGATCATCATGCCAATGGATACCGATAAAAAGAAAAGATATCCGATAATGATATAACGTCTCATACTCTCTCCAATACAAACCCGCGGTCCAAATCCGCCAGGTCTTTATAAAATGTCACGCTATAAAAACCTTTAATTTTAACATAATTCTGCAAACGCTGTTTTTGATCGTATCCCATTTCACATGCAACCAAAGGAATCTGCCTCTTTTGTGCTTCATCGATGATCCGTATTAAGATCTCATCCCCTACTTTACCCCCGTAAAGAGCGTTTTGAGGTTCATAATCCAGACAACGGTCCAACTCCAGGCCATCCTCTATATAGGGCGGGTTGGATACCAAGATATCTATCGGCTCCTCTATCGGGCTTAAAAGATCGCCTTCATAAAGACGTATGCGGCTTTGTAATCCAAACTTTTCGATATTTTTTTTAGCAATTTTCAGGGCATCTGCAGAGATATCGACAGCAGAGAACCTGGCTTTGGGAAGCTTCATAGCCAAAATAACCGAGATGATACCGCTTCCCACACCGATCTCTACGACATGGCCGCTAAAATCGGCAGCCGTTTTTTCCAATACCCTCTCGATTAGCAGTTCCGTCTCGGGACGCGGGATCAAAGCCCCCGGCGCGATAAAAAAGGTCTCGGAGTAAAAAGAGACTTTCCCGGTTATGTACTCTATGGGTTCATGGCTTTCGCGTCTTTTGACCAGCTCCCAAAAGGAGTCCTCGTCAGCCACGATTTCATCCCCGTGGGTGATGATCCACAAATCATCTTTATCCAACAAGTGTCCCATTAAAAGCTGTGCTTCATACAGCGGCCTTTGGGCAACATCCTCTATCCGTTTGGCTGCCTGTCGCAACAGTGTCGCTACACTGTGGGACACGGTCCCTCCAAAGCCGAGTCATCACTCTCAAGTGTCACGCCCATCGCCTCAAAACGCTCCAACACCGGCGGATGCGTTGCATAAAAGAAGAGATAGACCGGATGGGACTTAGGAAATGATTTGTTCTCTGTCACCAACTTTTTCAACGCCGAGACAAGATGCTCTTTTCCGCCCAGTTTACTCCCCATAGCATCCGCGGCAAACTCATTATGACGGCTTAACTTGCCCATAAGTGGTAACAGTACAAAAAATATGACCGGAGAGAGAAGCATGAACATCACCATCAAAACTGCCGGAGTCGCATCCACGTGCATATCAAAGAAAAGCTCCTGCGGGATATTTCCGAAGATAAAGAGCGTCGCAAAAAGCATCAATCCCGTCATAGCGATATTTTTGATGATATCTTTATTATTATAGTGCCCCAGTTCATGTCCCAGGACCGCTTCCAACTCCTCAGTGGTAAGCTTTTCCATCAACGTATCGTAAAGCACCACACGCTTATGTTTTCCCAGGCCGGCGAAGTAGGCATTAAGTCTGGCATCACGTTTACTCGCATCCGAGATAAAAAGACCCGAAGTCTCAAACCCGTTCTCTCTAAAAAGTTTTTCAAGACGATCTTTGCGCTCACCCGCTTCTATCGGTGAAAGCTTGTCAAAAAAAGCAGCACGTACGATCGGGAAAAGAATATTGAGTAAAATGACCACGACCATCAAGAATATAAAGGTATAAAGCCACCACATCGTACTTGCGGTGATGATCGATTCCACGATCGCGATGATTCCGGCCGTCACGATCAAGGTAATGATCGAAGAGATAATCCGGTCTTTGACAAAAAGAGCGGGCGTTGTCTTGTTAAAACCGAAACGGCTGTCTATTTTAAAAGTTGTATAGATTTCAAAAGGGAGGTTGACCACAAAACTGATAGCAAAAAATATCCAGACAAAGATAATCGTCGACCAGACCGAACTGCTTTGAAAGTCCATCTCCCACAACCACTCGATACCGTATCCGAACCAGAAAAGAAAAAGCAGGTAGTCCGTCACATGCTGAAAAATCGCAAGCCGCTCTTTAGTAATAAGATAGTTTCCCGCTTTAAGATAATCTGCCGCCGGCATCAAAACCGGAGTCCCTTTTTTAGCCTGGGCTACATACCCTATCTGCATGACAGAGATATAAAGCTTTAAAAGCGTATAGAGTGAAAAGATAATGATGATCGCTGTTAACACGTTTTTTCCTTACAAAATAGTGGCTCTATTCTAGCGCACTCTAATACTGACTATGCTAAAATTGCGCAAAAAAACTTGGACTCTTATGGCACTTATCGATCTTCTTGACGTATCTAAACATTATGAAGCGCAAAAAATCCTGACTGAAGTCAATTTCCATGTCGACGAAGGCGAACGTATCGTCGTCGTCGGTAAAAACGGCAGCGGCAAATCGACATTGATGAAGATCCTCTTGGGTGAATTAGAGTTTGATGACGGGGAACGTATCATTAAGCAGGGGCTTGAAGTGAAGATGCTGGCACAAAAGCCCCGGTTCAAGCCGGGACAAAGCGTCAGGGAAGCGATCGTCGAAGGGTTGGTCGAGATCAAAGCAGCGCTACAGCGCTTTGATGAGTTGGCACTGGAGATGGCCGAAGACTTTGACAATCCCAAACTGCTGGATGAACATGCCAAAGTCACAGCCTACCTCGACCACCACTCCGCTTGGAATATCGACGATAAAGTCGAACGGATCATCAAAGAGTTTGACCTTTTGCAGTTTGAAAACAAAAGCGTTGATCTTTTAAGCGGTGGAGAACAGCGCCGTGTCGCACTCGCTTCGCTACTGCTTCAAAAGCCTGACGTGCTGCTTTTAGACGAACCGACCAACCACCTTGACGTCTATATGGTGGAATTCTTGGAAGAGCTGCTTTTAAAAGAGCAGTTTACCCTGGTACTTATCTCGCACGACCGTTACTTCATTGACCGTATCGCTACCCGGACCGTGGAGGTCGAAAATGAGAAGCTTCAGAGTTTCAAAGGGGGCTACAACTCCTATTTGGAACAAAAGCAGCAGATGTTAGAGGTGATGCAAAAGCAGCATGAAAACCTGCTCAGACTTTTGCGCCGTGAAAACGAATGGTACTCACGAGGGGTTAGAGCCCGTCTTAAACGCAATGAGGGACGAAAAGCCCGTCTGATGGATTTAAGAGAACAGGGGAAAAAGAACCCTTCCCTGATCCGCAAAATGTCTGTAGAACTGCAGCGTGAACAGAAACATTTCCAGCGCGATAAGAGCGTCAACAAGCAGAAGATGCTTTTTGAGATCGAAGATATCTCCAAAACACTGGGTGACAAAGTTCTTATCGAACACTTCACCCACCGTATCTTGCAAAAAGATATCATCGCAGTCGTAGGACACAACGGAAGCGGGAAGTCGACACTACTTAAGATCCTGCTTGACCGCATGAAAGTGGATGCAGGTAAAATCAAGCGCGGAGAGTTTTCTATCGGCTATTTTGACCAGCACAGAGAGATGCTTGATGATAACAAGAACCTGATCGAGACCTTCTGTCCCAACGGCGGTGACCGCGTCGAAGTACAAGGTTCCAATATGCATGTCTACGGGTATCTGAAAAACTTCCTTTTCCCCAAAGAGTTCTTGGATAAGAAGATCGGTATTTTAAGCGGTGGAGAGAAGAACCGTGTAGCTTTAGCCCTGCTTTTTACCAAGAAAGTCGATTGTCTGATCCTGGATGAACCGACCAATGACCTTGATATCCCTACGATCAATATTCTTGAAGAGAAACTTCAAAACTTTCCCGGGGCCATTATCATGGTCAGCCATGACCGCTATTTTGTAGATAAAATAGCTTCTAAACTTCTGATCTTTAAAGGTAACGGACTTATCGAAGAGAGCTATCAGCCTTATACCGAGTACCTAGAAATCGAACGTGAACTCAAAACCCTTCAAGAGATGGAAAAAGAGGTAACGGTAGCCGATAGCAAGGAGAAAAGTCAACTCGAAAAAACAAAAAAAGAGAAACTCAGCTACAAAGAGCAAAAAGCGTTGGATTCGCTTCCTGATGAAATCGATGCACTCGAGACAGAGATCGAAGAGATCAACCGATGCCTGGCTGATCCGAACTGTTATCAAGAACTGGGTCTACAGGCGCTTGCAGATAAACTGACAGCCAAAGAGGCTGAATATGAAGAAAAAAGCGAAATCTATCTGGAGCTGTTAGAAAAGCAGGAGCGCATCGAACAGGTTTGATTACCAGCCGACGGCAATGGAGAGGTTGTGTCGACGATCCAGTTCCTGATCCGCATAAGCGCCTATAGACTCGGCATAACTGGAATAAGCTATCGTCACTAAAGTCAGTCTGGCCTCAAAGCCGTAGGTAGGATTTGCATTATAACTTCCGATACTTCCCGCAAGCTTCACCCAATCGTTTTCTACCACCGTCGCACGCATACCCAAACGCAGGTGCTTGGCACGGTCAGCATCATAATCTGCATCCAAAGCACCGGTTATATCGATATAATCGATTGCGATAAGCCATTCGGATAGAAAATCAAAATCCGGTTTCAAGCTTAATCCCACATTGAGCGTCATCGGGATCGTACCGTACTCACCCAGAGATGTATCTCCGATATTCATAACAGATACGCCAAGTACCGGAAGCCAAAAAGCCGCATTCGGGAAATAATCATCCAAATAATAGGTCGCACCGATATCGACAGATGAAGCTTCAAAGTCGCTCATAAAGTTATCTTCCATATAGCTTGCCGTATCAGAGCTGCCACTTGTCATATCCAAAACCTGAGATAGTGTCAATGAACCACTGATACTCTTTCCTGTCAGTGACTTATACCCTACACCGATAGCGAGCCTGTCGTCCCAATCATACGAAACACCCAACAGATATCCGGTCAAGACATAGCCGTTTACATCAAAAAGTCCGGCACTGCTTCCCAGGGCATGCGTTTGAAAATTAAGCTGCATACTTACCGGTAAAGCACCGACACTCATCCCCCATGCTCCATCTTTATAAGCAACAGAACTAAAATCGTTAAACGTCAAATGGTTGTTGGAGCCCTGATACTTTTCTAAAACAGTAAAAGTATCAGCGCTGCTATTGGCACTATCCATATCATCCAGCATACTGAGTGTATCCTGACTGAAACCGACATTCAGATTAATGAGATCTAGTTCAATCCCGTCATCAACTTTCAACATTGACAATCCTGCAGGATTGTAAAAGAGTGCGGCAGAACTGCCACCAACTGCGGTGTAAGCACCGCCCATCCCCATAACGGTGGGAGACTTGTAGAGAGTTGGATATTCATAACTTACCGCGTTTAATATGGAAAGAGTGAAAAAACTTCCTAAAGCCACTTTTGCTGCTGTTTTCATCTGTTCCTCCACTTTTAAAAACTTTAGAAATAGATCACATTTAATCTATCTTTAAAATTTTTAAAACTATCCATGTCAAGAGACATGGATAAAGTTTTTACCAGCCTATAGCAAGGGAGAAAGTATGTCTACGATCTTCTTCTTGACCTGCATAAGCACCGATCTCTTCTGCATAAGTAGAGTAGACAAGTGTCACAAGTGTAAATCTAAACTCAGCTCCAAATGTAGGTGCAGCATTATACATACCCACACGACCTGTCATTTGAACCCAGCTATTATTAAACAGACTCGCCTGTGCACCAATACGCCATCGCTTAGCCATATCTGCATCATACTCATCATCAAAAGCATCGAGTAGATCGATATAATCGATTGTAAATAACCAATCAGACAGTAGTGGAAAATCAGGACGTACACTGTATCCTAAGTTAACTGTCATCGGGATCGTACCGTAGTTACCCAGCTTAGTCTCACCGATATTTAAGATAGAAAGACCTACTGTAGGTTTCCAGTAGTCACCAAACGGGATGATATCTTTGAGGTCATACATCGCACCGATATCAAATGTCGTCGCATCAAAATCCTCAAACTGATCATCCAAACTGTCCGAAAGGTTATCTGATACTAGATCAGATAATGGAATAGCTACTTTTCCCCCTGAACCCTGCAAGATTTTTGCACCCAGACCAACAGAAAGCTTGTCGTTCCAGTCATACGACATACCCAGGATCGCACCGCCAAGTACATATCCCTGAACTTCTAATAGACCCGATGCACTACCCAAAGCATGCGTTACCATATTCAGCTGAGTACCTGCAAGAATACCAATACTCCAGGCGATACTGTCACCTCTATATGCCAGCGATGAATAGTCTTGAACCGTCAAGTGATTGTTTGAACCCTGATATTTTTCTAAAACGTCAAAAGTGGCCTGATCTGTCGTAGCTGCATCCATCTCATCCATAAGTGATATTGTATTTTCACTTACTGTTCCAGTAAGATTAATAATCTCTACCTCAAGGCCTTCACTCTTTTTAAGTGCTGAAAGACCTGCCGGATTATAAAAAAGTGAACTTGACTCACCGCCGACAGCAACATTTGCACCACCCATACCCATTACACGAGGATCTTTATATAAAGAAGGATACTCATATGAGACTGCTGAAGCAACTGAAACACTAATTATCGTACCTGTAAGGATTTTTTTCATACTTTTCATTATCATATCCTTCTTCTACAGTGCACTTAAAAATGCTGCTAATTCATCAGCTGTAATATCTGTAGTATCACCTGTAGTACCGCGAATTGCATCTTTTAAATCTTGTGTAATATCTGCTGATGTCCCATCATCTTGTTTCGGTAAAAATGTTGTAAGAGAAGCTAACCCACCAGTATTGATAACCGTTAAGAAACCATCAGTTACTGATGTAGCTGTACCATCAGAACTTCTAACCGGACAAGGGAAACATGATCCACTAATAGCATTACAACTAGCACCGTTAGCATCACACAATCCATCTGTAGTCATTACTTCATCAGGGGTCGCAGTAGTATTTAAAAGTTTATATGCTACTGTGTTGCCATAACTGCCCACAATGTCAGTAACTGTATATGATCGAACTGTATAAGTAGTTGCATCACCTACAAACAAAGTACTTGCTGCTACATATTGCGCGGCAGTAACGGCTTCTGTACAACTACCTAAGCCATTTACTGCTTCTTGCAGTGCACATGCTGTAATTTCAAGCTGGTCTGTTTTGTTATTATCATTTACATCTTCAGCACTGCCTTTAGTAATGCCAGATTCTAATAAGGCAAGTGTTTCCGAACCGATTACTGCAGATAATGAACCAATAGTTTGAGTTAAAGAAACCAGTCCATTATATAGACAGGCTTCTGCCAGTACACCTGATTCAGAACCCGTACATGTCAAACCAGGATATACTTTAGCATACTCAGCTTTAGCCAGTTCAAAATACTCTAAGTCCTGTGCACTAGCAGATCCACTGAATGCGATCATAAAACTCGTCATTGCATTATCAGCATTTTCCGTACTTGTTACAGAACCTAAT
>JBFEYF010000001.1:0-31594 GCA_041562295.1 Sulfurimonadaceae bacterium | reverse complement strand
TACAGAAGGACTCTCTTTATACTCAAAAATTTTTTTCTGTAATAAATCTAAATAGTCATCGTTTTTTTGAATAAAATCGATTAAGTATAGCTTTTCCCCATTCTTATTTAGACCTTCATATAAACCCAACAATTCACTGTCAGACGTGGGCCCTATGAGCTTTCTAATAAGATTTATGTTTTTCTCATCTGTAGCAATGATAGGCCAATCAACTCCAGTAGACTCTAATTTATAGGCTCTTGCCAACCCATTGCTAATAAAATGCTTATTTTCATCATCACTTTCGTATCTAGTACCTACAGCAATACCACCCCTAATAAAATATTTATTTTCCATAATGAATAAGAATTGTTTTTCTGCTATTTCTTTAAATATTTGTTTAAGTGAGTTTGCATTCCTAATATTTTTGATAGAAAGTACCATACCATCCGAAATTATAGTAGGATTATAATTATCACTTTCAAAAAACAAATCTTGAAATTTTTTCAATAGTTCTGATAACTCTTTGTATTTTGTCTCAGAATTTACAGCGTCAGCAAACCCAAGAATATCTAGCCAAATGAACAATGATTGTTCAGGTATCGCAGTTGTTCCTTGTGGATCATTACTTGTGTCTCCAACATAAATCATTACTAAAACAACTCCTTAAAAGGCAAACATTACCCTATATCGCAAATGAGTATATCCAAAATTTCTATAACATATTTAAACTAATTCCATTATAATTATAAAAACTAGGAATAAACTTACATTTAATGAAATACTTATCACGAAAAAGATCAGGTGACTGGGGTGAACATTATTTTACATACTGGATTGTTCGACATTTTAATTCACCATGTAGATTATTAGATAAAGACTTAGGCATTGATGCCAAAATCGAGTTTATTGATAATGATGATAGAAGCACGGGTGAATTTGTTTTTGTACAAATAAAAACAAATGGTACTAATGATAATTTTACTACCTCAATTGCATTAAAGAATTTATTATATTGGCAAAGCATCGCATTCCCTGTTATTTTGGTTGTTATAAATAAAAAAAATTCAATGCGATGGACTCATATAAATGAGCAATCTAGAATAAGTTCATTGATAGCTGATGCAAAATCTAAATATAAAGTTGCAAAAACAAAAGCGAACGAACTTGATTATAAAATCAACATTGATTTAGGAAAAGCTGGAAAAATACTAAAACAAAGGTCAAAAAGGGAAATCTATCTGCTGAGAGTCTCGGAAAAAATCAAATTATATGACAACTTTAGTTCTGAGCTTTATAATGCAATAGGGGAAATTAAAGAGTATCAAGCAGTTGACCCCGATGATCAAAGTACTTTTGATGATATTGTCATTTCTGGATTCTCATATGAAGTTGTATCGAACTTCCTGTTTACACTTCTGAGTTTTGAAGAAGCAAGTAAAAACTATTTTACACTGATAAACAATGAGCCAAATTTATATAGTTTTTTAAACACAAGAACCCAATCTAGATTTCGCCTTTTAAACACAAAATACAAACAAGCAGAAACGATTATAGAGAATTGCTATGACTACTTTGAAGATTTTTGTAAAAAACATCTAGACTCAGATGAAGCCAAGCAAGTTATGTGTCAATTACAAGGGAACGCTATAAGTGGTAGAGCATTACACATATACGAAATACTTACCTCTGCATGTAAATAAAATGCAATACATTGTGCCAAAATATAGCCATATACCGTAGAGGTTTTTTTACCGCAATTTTTACCGCAATTTACTTTAAGACCTGCTCAGACTGGTATGGACGCGTTTGGACAAAGTATTGCTTTTAAAGGCCGTTTTTACGGGGTTTTTGGGGGCTTGCTTAGACTAGTTCGGACTTGTTTGGAAGGGTTTATGGCGGACAGTGAGGGATTCGAACCCTCGGTACCCTTGCGAGTACGCATCCTTAGCAGGGATGTGGTTTCAGCCAACTCACCCAACTGTCCGTCTTTTAAGACCCGTATTATAGGGATGTTTTTATAATAAAATACTTAAAATGAAAAAGGATTTGCCACAATGTGGCAAATGGAGTTAGATAGCTTTAGCAGCGGGGTTCTGCATGATATCGTCTAGCAAGCTCTCTAGGCGGGTTACGAGTTGCATATCTGCAGCTTTACGGGCCTCGTAGATCTTCTCTTTAAGGCGAACCATGATTTCTACTCTGTCGAGAACTTTCATATTTACTCCTTTTTTTGGACGCATAACAAAAAGCAATAAATGTTCCATTTGAATAGTACAGCCCTGGAAGTGAATTCTATAGGCTTAGGCTGACGCTGAGTCCTCTTCGGCAGAGTGCCCACGGCGCTGGCGCCGCTTCAGAATTGTATAGAGGTAAATTTTAATGATTAAAGGTTTTGGAGAATCTTTTCTACGACGGCGGCGGGGTCTTCGGCTTTATAGACAGGGCGTCCTACGACGATAAAATCTACAAGCTCCTGGTGGGCTACTTCCAAAGTGGCGACACGTTTTTGGTCACCGGCGTCTTCTCCGAAGGGGCGGATACCCGGGCAGAGGGTGATAAAGTTGCTGTCGGTCTTAGACTTGATCGATTTGGACTCAAAAGCAGAACAGACGACACCGTCCATGCCGCTCTCGGCGGTATCGACAGCAAACTGGTCCGCCTTTGAGGCGATATCCTCTCCGTAGACGGAGCGAAAACCGTCATTGTCAAAGGAGGTCAGGGCGGTTACCGCGATAACGATGGGACGTTTTTCATACGGTTTGAGACGTTCCATGACCGTACGCATCGCTTCTTTCCCGGCACTGGCGTGTACATTGAACATATCGATACCCAGTTGCATAATCGACTCTGCGGCATCCGCCATCGTGTTGGGAATGTCATAAAGTTTGAGATCCAAAAAGATCTTAAAATCGGGGTTGATCTTCTTGATCGCTTCGATGAACTCTTTGCCGTCTCGGATAAAAGAGCGGAACCCCACTTTCAGCCAGATGTTGTAGTTTTTCAGTTTTTCTACTAAAGCAAGATTTTCCTGCATCGTAGGCAGGTCTAAAGCGACGCATAACTGCATAAGGTTCCTTTGAAAGCTTCTGTTTTTAAAAGTATAGCTCAGCCTAGGTAAAAAGGGGGTAAAGCGTAAGCTTACAGGGGGGACTTTTTTGTTAGAATGAATCTACTATAAAATAAAAGGCAGATCATGACGGCACAGGTTCGCGGTATCTTACTCTCTCTTGTTATAGGTTTGGCTATATTCGGTCTCGTTTCTACGGTACTTGTAACCAAGCAGGCGGTTCTTTTGGGACTGATCGGTATGATGGTTGTATTGTGGAGTAATGAGGCACTCCCTTTGGGGTGGGTTTCACTGCTTCCCATCGTACTGTTCCCGATGTTTGATATCGTCTCGACCAATGCCGTAACACCCAACTATGCCAAGTCGATCATCTTCCTCTTTTTGGGAGGGTTTATGCTTGCCATTGCGGTTGAGAAGACATCGCTTCATAAGGTGATATCGGACCGCATGCTGCATATCTTTCCCAGTACGGTCAGGGGGATGATCTTCGCCCTCTCCATTACGTCAGGGGTTTTGAGCTCATTTCTTTCCAACACGACGACAACGCTTCTGTTGATGCCTTTGGCGCTCTTTTTGTCTGAGGATTTTCGTATCAAGATGCGTTTTGCCCTGGCTATTGCCTACGGTGCCAGTATCGGGGGTATCATCACGCCTATCGGTACACCGCCCAACCTGATTTTGTACGGGATCCTGGATGATCTTCATATCGCTGCGATCCCTTTTATGCAGTGGGTGGTACTGGTACTCCCGCTGGCGATGATCATGTTTATCGCTGTAGGGTGGGTACTCTCTATCGGAACGGATGAAGACAAAATCGAGACCGGTAAATTTACCGGTAAACTGACCGTGGATCAAAAGAAGGTCACCTGGGCACTGGTCGGCCTGGTCGTACTGCTTTTTGCCAACTCCCCGATCAAACCCTATTATGACGGATTGGGTCTGAACGAGAAGGGGATACTGCTAGCGTTCGGTATGTTGATGTTTATGCCGCCGTTTAACATCCTCAAATGGGAAGACAGTAAAAAGATCCCTTATGAGATCATCTTCTTGTTCGGTGCCGGTTTTTCGATCGCGATGGCCTTTACCTCGACAGGTCTGGCCGATGTCTTGGCAAGCTACCTGCAGACGCTTACGGATCTGCCGCCGGTCGTGCTGCTGGTACTGATCGCCACACTTGTCACTTTTACGACAGAGATTACAAGCAATACGGCACTGATTTCTATGATGCTTCCGGTTATCTACGCCGTCAGCCAGCAGGCGGGTCTGGACACGCGCCTGTTTATGATGGTGGCAACCGTGTGTGCCAGTTACGCCTTTATGCTTCCGATAGCGACACCGCCTAATGCGATCGCTATGAGCAGCGGTGCGGTCAATGTCAAGACGATGGCCAAGTACGGGATACTTTTTAATATCTTCGGTATCACCTTTATCTCGATTATGGCCATGGTTTACTGGAAGTATTTCCTGTAAACGGCTGTTGAAAAAGTACCTTGCCATTTTTTGACTAAAATAGCTGAGGGTTTGATAGAGTTTAAAAACCTTAATCACTTTTTAAAAAGGAACCATCTATTCTCCTTTACTTTTAGAATATGAGGCTTCTCTTTTAAACGCTCCCTTCTTATCATCGTAATAGATGATTTTTAACGTTCCTATGGCTAAATATACTCGAATACATTGTTTTTTTAATTATAGAGATCTGCTGTTTTTTGGAGGATATTATAAAAAATTATAATAATATGATATTGAATAACTATAATTGTTGTATAATATTTGCATCTAACAGGAAGACAAATGAAAAGATTTGGAATAGCGGCTATAGTTATAGCAATCATATCTATCTTTATTTCTGAAATAGTATGGGTATATCTCATGTTGATGGCAGCTGTACTAGCTGCTTGTTCAGTAGGTGAAGGTTTCGTCTTGGGCGTTACTGCATTAGCTACGAATAGTGTCAATATCCTATTTATGATCCTCATGCTTTGTATTAGCGGCAGTGCTCAAAAAGGTATAGCCGATGCACCCTGTACAGCAGCCATAGGTGCAATTTTACTTTTATCTCAAAGCATCGCCTATGTCATACTCTTAAAAGAGAATAAAAAGCTTCAATCGATACATACTGACGGGTCTGTACCCTACACGATAGTAGAGTAGCCTCATTTTATTCCATCTCAAGTTGCATAAGCATCATATCCTGACCGTCGGCAATCGAGATCTCTTCACTGCCGCAAAGTGCACAGCGGTAGTCTCCTTTTTGTAACGGGGCCGTTTGAGCGCAGGAACGGCATAACAGCAGTACCTCCTGAATCTTCATATCAAGCAGGGCATCATTGCAGACCGTACCCTCTTTAAAGGTCTCAAAGGCTGTTGTCAACAGATCGGGTTCGACCCCACTCATGACCCCGACCTTGATAGAGACTTTGGTGATCTTGCTGGCATCGTTGACTTGGGCGTGCTCTTCACACTGGTCAAGTAAAGCCTGAACGATCGAAAATTCATGCATGACAGACCCTAACAGATACGCGGAAGAAGTTCACCTGAAGGCATCTCTAAAAACCTCTGGGTCTTCCAGGCGCTTTCGAGGATGACCCGTCCGCGATGCTCTCGGGTGACCTCTCCGATATAGGCGGCATCTGCAGCACACTCAAAACGCTGCAGGATATCCAGCGCATCCGGTACCTGATCTTTTTTCAATGCTAAGACAAAGGTACCTTCATTGGCCAGATTGTACGCTTCAAATCCCAGAAGTTCACAGATCCCCTGGACCTCTTTGGAAACCGGTACTTCACTCTCTTCGACGGCGATACCTACCTGAGACTGTTGTGCCCACTCATTGAGTACCGCGGCCAATCCGCCCCGTGTCGCATCCCGCATCGCTACAGGTTTGATGCCCCCCTGCAAAAGAGCATCAACCAAAGGCCACAGGGATGCGGCATCACTGGTGAGTCTGCTTTGAAGCTCGATACCTTCACGGGCCGCAAAGATCGCCGCACCGTGGCGACCGATAGATCCCGAGACGATGATGGCATCTCCCGGGGTCAAGCCCTGTGAGGAGATACCGTTTTGTACGATCTCCCCGATACCTGTCGTCGTAATAAAAAGTTTGTCGACACTCCCTTTGGGAACGACCTTGGTATCGCCTGTGACGACCTGAGCCCCGTTTTTTTCAAGCTCCTTGGCCATCGAACGGGTGATCGATTCCAACAGCTCATGCTCCAGCCCCTCTTCGATCATCATGGCCAGACTCAGATACTTAGGCTGTGCCCCCATCATGGCCAGATCGTTACAGGTACCGCAGATCGAGAGCTTCCCGATATCACCGCCAGCAAAGATAAGCGGAGAGACGGTGAAACTGTCGGTAGTAAAGGCGAGTCTGCCCGCTTCGATCACGGCGGCATCTTCACTTTTTAGCAGGGTCTCGTTGCCCAGATGTTTGTAAAAGAGGTTCTCAATCAGGTCGCGGTTTTCGTTTCCGCCGTTGCCCTGGGCTAAAAGGATGGGGTTCATAGATGCTGTCCAAATTTGAAATAGGCGGCACAGGCACCTTCAGAGGAGACCATGCAGCTGCCAAGCGGTGTAGACGGGGTACAGGCGGTACCAAATACCCGGCACTCATGCGGTTTGGCCTGGCCTTTGAGGATCGAACCGCAGATACAGAGCTTGTGATCATCGATCGTCTGCGTGGGTAGGATGTCAGCATAGATCTTTTCGGCATCCAGGTGGGCAAACTCTGCCCGAAGCTGCAGGGCAGAGTGGGGGATATCACCCAGTCCACGCCATCTGAAGTGCTCTCTTTTTTGCATATAGGTGTCGATCAGTTTTTGTGCCGTCAGATTGCCGTCATAATCAACGCTTCGCGAGTACTGGATCTGCAATTCGCAACGGTTGCCGCTGACCTGTTTCAAGATCATCAAGAGTGATGCCATAACGTCAACCGGTTCAAAGCCCGATACGACGACAGGCCTGTGATAATCGGTCACAAAAGGCTCATAGATCTTGGCGCCGGAGATGACACTTACATGGGCCGGACCGATAAAGGCATCGATCTTGGAAGCGGGATCATCCAAGAGTACCTGCATCGGTTCGGGGACAGTGATGTGGTTGATGTGAAAGAGCAGGTTGGGAATATCCTGCTCGATAACATGCCTGATAAGTGCCGCAGTCATCGGCGTCGTCGTCTCAAAGCCTATGGCAAAGAAGATCACTTTTTTATCACGGTTTTCCAAAGCGATCTTGATCGTATCCATGGGAGAGTAGACGAAACGGACATCGGCTCCTTTGGAGCGGCTTAACTGCAAAGAGCCTTTGGAACCGGGGACTTTGAGCATATCTCCCAGCGTCACCAAAATAACATTCTCATGTTCGGCCAGTGCCTGTGCCTGATCGACGCGCTCTTTGGGCATGACACAAACGGGACATCCGGGACCGTGGATAAATGAGATATTGGGAGGAAGCAGCTGGTTGAGACCGTATTTCATGATCGTATGCGTATGCCCGCCGCATACCTCCATGATATGTAACTCTTTAGAGAGTTTCGAGGCCTCCTGCTCTATCTGCTCTTTGAGGTTTTGGATAATCTTAGGATCTCTAAAGGCGGTAAAGAGATCAAAATCACTTTTGTGACTCATGAGCCCTCATCCATCGCGGATAAGATCTCTTCATAGACTTTGATCGTCTCCAGGGCATCGGTTTCATCGATCTTGTTCATAGCAAAACCGACATGGATAAGCAGGTAGTCTCCGAGGGTTACCTCTTCATCGATCAGGTCGAGACTGGTCGTACGCGTGACCCCCATCGTCTCTACCGTTGCGGAGTTAGTCTCTTTGTCAATTGCGACGACTTTGGAAGGGATAGATAGACACATATCAGTCTCTCATGCTCTTTTTGAAGTTGATATAGTCGATCCATTTTTGTATGGAGGTGTCATCTTTTGAGCTGATCTGCAAAATATCGACTTTCGGGTTAAGTTTTCTGGCCTCTTTTTTCACCGTTTCGATGCTGAACTCAAAGTGGGGCAGCAGGTCAGATTTGGTAATCAGCAGCAGATCCGCTTTTTGAAACATGACGGGGTATTTGGCTACCTTGTCGTCACCTTCGGGGACAGAGAGTAAAACGATGTTGAGGTGCGTTCCCACATCATAGCTGGCGGGGCAGACGAGGTTGCCGACATTTTCGACAAAACAGACATCGGCTTTATCCAGGTCCATATGGTGCAGACCCTTGTGGACCATAAAGGCATCCAGATGACAGGCCGTACCCGTCGTGATCTGGTGGGCCTGTACCCCTTTGGCCTGCAGACGTTCGGCATCTTTGTTGGTCTCAAGATCCCCCTCGATGACACAAAAGTTCAACCCGCCAAGTTCTGCGGTACGCTCCAACAGGGTCGTTTTGCCGCTGCCCGGGCTGCTCATCAGGTTAAGAGCCAAGATGTTATGCCGTTCGAAATGTTCGCGGTTATGAGCCGCTTCATGGTCATTCTTATCCAGGATCTTCGTGATCACATCGATCGTCTTTTTATCATTAAGCTGGGGGTTGGCATGGATCGTGGTCTGATTGTGATCATGCTCATGCTCATGGTGGTGATGGTGGGTTGACGCATCCGTAGTAATCGAACATCCGCAATCTTGACACATATGAGTTTCCTTCAATTAGGAGGCGCTTAGCATATACACAGCTACACCGATCGAGGTAAAACCGGCAGCTTTAAAGCCCTGTTCGACGTGGCGCTGGGAATGCAGTACGCTTTTATTGATATAAAGTATTATAAGACCAAAAGTCAAAAAAACAGTCATGACACCGAAAATAAAGAGTAAAACCATCCAAGGTGTTACCGCTGTCTGCGAAAGAGCCCCCAGGGTGATAAGCATGCCGCGCAGTCCCCCGATACCCATCAGGCTGCCGAGAAAGACGACCATCCCGATACGGGAGGGGGCTTTATCATGTTTGTGGGAAGTGTCGAAGGTGATATGGGTATGTTCCGTCTCTCCATGTTTGTGGCGTTTTAACAGGATCGAACCGCTGTAGAGCTTATAAAGCAGATAAAGTCCCATCATCAGAATAATAAGGGCCGCGATCGTATCGGCATAGGCTAAAAGCCAGAAGGGCAGGTCGCTTTGTGAAAGAACGGATGCGAAGATAAAGAGCATCATCCCGTGACCCAGGGCAAACCCGATGACGACAAAGAGGGCTTTTTTAAGCTCCTGGCCGATAGAGAAGTTGGCGATGACCGTTAAGTGGTCGGGGCCGAATGCATGCAGCACCCCGTACCAAAATAGAAGCAAAAGAGAACTCTCCATCATCTACACCGAACAGCTGCTTGGGATCTTATATTGCGAAAGCTCTTTACCCTGAGGGTCGATGACATGCACGGCACAGGCCAGACAGGGGTCAAAAGAGTGTACGACCCGCAGTACCTCCAGCGGCTGGCTGGGATCTTCCAGCTTGATACCGATGATCGAAGCTTCATAGGGGCCTCTGACGCCGTCGGCATCTTTAGGCGAAGCGTTCCACGTTGTCGGTACAACAGCCTGGTAGTTGGCGATCTTGGCATCTTCGATACGGACAAAGTGCGAAAGTACGCCACGCGGTACTTCAAAGATACCGCGTCCTTTAGCCTCTTTAGGCAGCTCTTCGAAAGTGTACTTGGTCCAGGTCTCTTCATCATAATATTTGATGTTTTCGATCAGGTCACTGACGAAGTCAAAGATATAGTCACCGCACACCTGGGCTTCGACAGCTCGGGCCGCATTACGCCCGATGGATGTAGAGAAGTCTAACAGTGACATCCCCGTAGCATCCATAAAGTTTTGCATATAGGGTTTGATGATCTTAGACTCTTTGGCATAGCCTATAACCATACGTGCCAAAGGACCTACCTCCATGGGTTTGCCTTCATAACGGGGTGCTTTGACCCAGGAATATTTGCCTTCGGTTTTAAGTGTCCCGTCAGGATTGAGATCGGTATACTCCGGGGTGGAGTCCCCCTCGTAAGGCGATAACGGTGCATCCTCCTTATACCAGGAACGGGAGGCCTCTTCGGTGATCTTGGTGTCATCAAAGGGTGCGATATTGGTGAAATCGTGCTCCGTGACGACGCCGTCTGTAAAGAGCTGATCCTGTTTGCCAAACCGGTAGCCCCCACATGCCAGGAAGTTCCCGCTGCCGCGTCCGTAACCCGCCTTGATCTCCTCACCGTAGGCCTTGACGATCATCTTCATATCCGGGATATAGGCTCTTTCGATAAACTCCCGGGACTCTTTGATGATAAACATGAAATCATTGAGCCTTTGGGGGTTGAGCATATCCATAACGCTGGTCACACCTCCCACAACAAGATTTTGGGGATGAGGTGTTTTCCCTGCGAAGATGGCGATCGCTTTAGAGAGCTCCCGCTGTATGCGAAGCGCCTCAAGGTAGTGGTTCATATGGATGAGGTTCTCTTCGGGCGAAAGCTTATAGGTGGCATGACCCCAGTAGCCGTTGGCAAAGAGCCCCAGGCGTCCCGCTTTGACAAAAGAGGCGAGTTTCTCTTTGACGGCGCTTAAGTGACCTGTCGAGTTACGGTAGGGGTGTTCATGAAACTGCAATGCATGCTCCGATGCGGCTCCGGGATCCGCTTCCAAAGCCGATACCACATCGACATAATCCAGAGAGTGCAGGTGGTAGTAGTGAACGATATGGTCTTGCATAAAAAGGGCGAGGGTGACCATGTTACGGATGATCTCGGCATTGGGCGGAAGGGAAATATCATAGGCATCCTCTACGGCTGAGATAGAGGCACGGTAGTGGACATTGGTACAGACACCGCAGATACGCTGGGCGATAAGCCCCGCATCTCGGGGGTCACGCCCTTTGAGAATCGTTTCGATACCGCGAAAGAGCTGCCCCGAGGCCCACGCTTCGGTTACGATATTGTTCTCATCCACTTCCACTTCGACACGTAGATGCCCTTCGATCCTGGTGATAGGATCAATTACGATCTTCTTATTTGCCATGAGTCTCTCCCTTTTCATCTTCCAGCAGTGTTTTGACTTCATCGGTTACTTCCCGGTTATTGGCCAGGTGCTCAAAGGCGATTTTGCCCTGTCCGCATCCGAAACAGCCGTGACCTACCTGTACCGGCCAGCTCGTTCCCTCATTGAACTTAACCAGTGAACAGTTAAGATCGGCATAGGGACCCTTACATCCCATCTTGAACAGACACCATCCCTGCTTGGCCCCTTCGTCTCCCCACTCCAAGACGAACTCATCCAGGTCATAATGACCGCGTCTTTCACAGTTGTCGTGTATTCGCTGAGAGTAGGCCCAAAGCGGACGGTTGCGCTCATCCAGTTCGGGTAGCTCTTCAAACATGATGTAGTGCAGCAGGGTTCCTACGATATTGATCGGGTTGGTCGGGCATCCAGGAAGGTTGATGATATCGTTGCGGCCCAATGCTTCGGCCACACCGACGGCTCCCGTAGGATTGGGTTCGATCGCTACGACACCTCCGTCAAAGGCGCAAGAACCCACCGAAAGGATCGCCGCGGCATCTTTGGCGACACGTTTTAGCAGTTCCAGTCCGGTCTCTCCCTTGGGTCCGATACGTAAAAACTTGCCATCCATAGCCAACGGTACGGCCCCTTCGACGATCAGGATATAGTTGCCCTTGTCATTTTTGATCACGTCATCCAGGGCTGATTCGGATTGGTCTCCGGATCCCGCCATCAGCAGTTCATGATAATCCAATGAGATATATTTAAGGATCAGGTCATCGACTTTGGGGTGGGCAGTCTTGATAAAGGCTTCGGAGTTTCCGGTACAGTCGGAAAGTTCCAGCCAGATGATAGGGATCTTGTTCAGTTGCTGGACACTCTCTTTGACGATACCTTCATACTCTGGATGCAGACGCATGGATGCTGTGATCATAGAGACCCAGCGGTTAAACTCGTGACTCATGTCAAAAGAGTCCATTGCCTCTTTGAGGTTACCGGCATCGATCTGGTTTTTGGGATGCAGCGCATTGAACTTGTCAATACGTTTTTTGACTTTGGCCAGACGCGCTTCCTCTTTGAGACGCTCTTTTTCGGCCCTGATTCTTGCTGCCTCTTCGGGATCGACCGGCGTTGCGGCAATCAGGTCGACGACATCTTTCTTACAGCGCCCGCAGACACGTCCCGCTTCGCAAAAAGGTTTTAGCTCGCCAAACTCCGTGATGGCATTCTCTTTGACTGTTTCGATGATATCGAGCTCGTAGGTCGATGCACAGCTGCAGACCAGCCTGCCGCGTTCACTTTGGAGACGGTTGGCATATAAAAAGGAGGCATCAACGGACTGGTCGTTTTCGATCAGGCGTTTAAGCTGCATGACGTCAATGTTGGTATTGATACCGATAAAGCGCATCAGTTTGTCGTTTTTCAGTATGTACTGATCGATACGCTCCTCTTTTTTGGATGAGATGATGATATTCTCATTATCTTCATCTTTGGGGTCATACTCAGGAGAAGATACGTCGGTAAAGAGAAAAGAGCCGACTTTAAGCCCGTCGATGGCGATCTGCTGCTCAAACTCAAAAGGCTCGATACCCAGGATATTGGCAATGGCGACATCGGCTTGGAGCGTACACTCTTTGACACGTCCGGCAACAAAACCGCCCTCTTGCAGTTCTGCAGCTTCTCCGACGGCAAAGATACGGGGATCGGAAGATTGCATGATATCGTTGACCAAAATCCCGCGGTTGATATCGACGGCCCCTTTGGCAAAATCGACATTGGGGTCTATACCGACACCGAAAATCAGAAAAGGATCATCAATGGGACCTTTTTTTGTCATCAGCTGGGTGTAGCGGTTTCCTTGCGTGGTGGCATCGGTGACGGCATCGTTAAATGAGATAGTGATACGGGGATCGGCTTCAAAGATCTTTTGGATCATCTTGACGGAGTCAGGGTTCAGGTCTTTGGAGTAGAGGTGCTCGCCGCGTGAAATCAACCGTATCGTCTTGGCATCTTTCATCTTCATCAAGGTGTCTAAAAGCTCGATACCGATAGGGCCTACACCCATGATGACGACATTCTTACCCTTGATCCCTTCGGCGATACGGAATGAGTCATTGGCGCTTCGGAAGGTCGTAGCATTTTCTATATGGGCGATGTCGAAAAGCTCTTTGGGTTTTGAACCGGTGGCAACGATAAGGTAGTCATAGTCGTAACACTGTTTTTCGGAGCGGACACATCTGCTTTGTGTCTCGATAGAGATGATCTCCTGGTTAAGCTCGACTTGGACTTTATCATTAAGTTCCAAATAGATGTCATCGACCCTGCAGGAGTGGTCGACCAGGGAGCAAAGATGGATCCTGTCATAAGGGTAGTAGGGCTCTTTTGAGACGATCAGAACATCGACTTGAGGATTGAGCTCAAGCAACTTGTTGGCTATATAGACCGCAGCGATTCCGCCACCCACTATCACGATACGCATCTTGACTCCTCGGTAATGGATAGAGTTATTGTAGCATGTATTTTCTGATTTGGTGAAAATCTTTACATCTTAATATCCCAGAGACTTTTTTACTGCTTTTATGGCTGTGAAATATTCTCAAGATCCCGATACTGTCGGTGTTATCACATTGTTATCACAAAAAAAAAGAATTTGTGCCTAAATTATAAAAACTTATATAATTCTTGATTTTTTTGACTAAAAACTTTATAATCGATCTGTTGCAAAAATATAAGGAGTAGTTATGAAAGGTTTCGTTTCCCTCAAGTTGGGTGTTGCCGCGGTTGTGAGTGCCTTAATGGTCAATTCACTCTCTGCTTATGACACCAACCCTCCGTTCAAGCTTTTAGAAAAGAACAGAGACAAGAAGTCCAAAGAGACGGTTTATAATCCTGCCAAAGATTATAATATCTTCATCAATTATGAACTCGGTATGCACTGTGTCGGGTTCGATATCGCCTATTGTTGTGTGATCCCTCCCTACAACTCGATTCAGGCCCAGGCTATTAAAACCAGCAAAAAAGGGGCTCTGCCTAAACTGTTAAGTCCTAAGGACAAGGTCAAGCTTCGCTATTTGACTGAGGACAATACCTACAGTGAAGGTAACAAGATGAAATACTGGAGCGTCGCCAAAGACGTTGACGGTAACGGACGTATGGATGATCCGGGTGATAACATCGCCAACTATGTGTGGAAACACCTTTTTATCTATAAAGACCTTGAAGGAACGATTCCAAAGGGTGCGACAGAAAAAGACCGTCTGCACGTCGGTAAAGAGATCAACGTAGCGATCGATGCGGGCCCAAGCGGTAAGCATATGGCAGGCGGAGAGATGGACTATGCAGACGAGTCGGGAAGTAACGTCGTATTCGTCGATACTCTGGTCGATCCTGTTAAAAACATTCCGATCGTATTGACTGCGTCACATGTGTGGGATGCACTGGGGCTTCCGTTAACGGCATTTTACGACAGTGAACGTACGGGAACGATCCGTAGCATTACGGAAAAAGATTTCCACCCGTTCCAAAAGTCTAAAGTTCAGCTGCATGACAACAAGGGTAACGCGATCACTGAAGACGGCAAACTTGTAGAATATTTCGGTACCAACCCGGTTGATATCCCGAACTGTTACAGCTGTCACTCCCGTAACGGGGTAGCTGCCAAGATGGCACGCAGTGAAGGTCTAAACTACTCCGACAGAGAGTTCAACTACTGGAAGAAGAACTACCCGGATATGTCTGACTATATGGCCCGTCTATCTGAGGGATCGATCAATATCCTATCCCTTCATGACAAGCACCACGGTACGACATTCCTATCTGATTACCGTGACAATGCGTCAAGCGGACGTCTGGGTAAAACAGGACCGGTTAACTGTGCAGACTGTCACGGTGACAACATCTCCGGTAACCTAAAAGAGCCTCGTGTAGGTGTAACGGGTTATAAAGCGGTTAAAGCGAAGCCTTTAACAGAAGCGATCCACGGATTTCACCTTGCTATGGTACCGATGCCGGATGCTGCTGGACGTAGCCAGGCATGTCAGGCCTGTCACCCGACACACTGGCAAGATGCACGTCAAAACGGTGTAGACGCACCTAACGCGTTTATCGACAGTGAAGGTAATGCAAACTACTCCGACCAGGATGTGCGTGTAGCCAGCGGCGGATGTTTCCTCGGACGTGATGCCCATACCAATCCGAATGCCAAACCGCCATTTTTCCTCAATGAGATCGGTAAGCACTACTATAAAACAGTAAGCCGCAAAGACGAAAAAGGTAAAGATCTAAGCGACGGTAAAATCCGTGGTCTTTACTGTACAAACTGTCACAACCAGTTGACTCAGGATCTTTACAAACATGATAAGATCGAAAATGCCGCCCAGCAAAAAGGTCAGACGCTGCGTAACAAAACATTGCGTGAGATCATCAAAGTGGTCGCTAAAGGTGACAAGAAGAAATTCCAGACGCACTATACGGATCCTACCTCTAAAGGTGACAACCCGATTGCTAAGTTCTATACAGAGCACAAAGGTCAGGTACTTGTTAAGAATGCGGCTAAGAAAGGTCTGAAACTTGTAGAGTGGTATAAAGATGGCGGTGCGGTTCCGTATGAAGCGGCATCAGGCGGTTCGGACTGGTGGTTGTCTGCATCTGAGCCTCACTGTGCGGATTGTCATATCGCTCCGTTTGTCGAGTCTGAAGGTGGTAAATACTTCCCGGTTGACCAGCCGAAGAAATATTCACTCTACCGCTACTCTAAAGCACACGGCAATCTGGCATGTCAGTCTTGTCACGAATCGATTCACGGTCTGTACTCTACAACGTATAACGGCAGTGATGACGCGACTGTTGACCCGACTACACACGCTCAGGCACTACAGTACAGCCCTGACGGTAAATATGCAGGTCCTGTAACCTGTGCGGCATGTCACCAGGTTAATGAAAAAGGTGTTCCGGTACAGCTTAAAGGTACGAAGTACGCTGAGGACTATTGGGCTGCTGTGACACTGATGCACAACATGCGTGACGGAGATCAGAAACTTTCAGTTCGTGATCTACTTAAAAAGTTCCCGTATAAAGATGCACAGAAAGTTGTTAAAACAGGATGGAGTGCTGAGTAAGCACCCATCTTCTTTCGTCTACCTCGATAAGAGGTAGGCTACCTCTGCATAATACTTTTATCTCCCTCATTACTTTTCAACAGAAGAGACTTAAGAGACACTGGCTTTGATAAAGAGTTAAAGAACGCTTTTGAAGCACTCTCAAATCGCATACAAATGATCTCAACCATGCCTGTTCTCATAGCGATAGCTCTCATGGCGGGCAGATATAATGGCGTCTGTGCAACCCTCATCTGTTCAGCTCATAAGTAAATCGGTATAAGTTTGATGTTGAAAGCTGTGTCACGTTGAAGCACTTTCAGGCTCTTGCAAAAAGTGCAAGAAGCCTCTAGGCTTAGGCGATGCCCTTTTTAACGCGTACCCGCCATTTATAGAGTTCGTGGCTGGTAAAGAGGATGATAGGGAAGGGCAGCAGGATCCACAGATCGGTAAAAGGTACGTCCGCGGTATGGAAGACCTTCTGTACAGGCTCCCAGGTAAGCAGCATATAGATCCAGAAAAACTCCATCGCCATCGCACCTATTAGTAGCTTATTGCTCGTCCATCCGACACTCCAGGCGGAAAACTCCCAGCTGCGCATTGTCCAGACATTCATCAGCTGGCAGCTGATGGCCCCCAGAAGGGTCATCGTCATAGCCTGAGAGTGCAGGTAGGGGTCGTTGAGATCAACGGTACCGTACTGCCAGCCGTGAAGAAGCAAGAAACTGATAAAAGCAACCATGGCGGCTGTCGCTTCGATGACCCCGATAAAGAAGTAGCCCCGTTTAAAGACCTCCCAGTCGAGGATCTTCTCCTGGGTCCCCACAGGCGGCCGTTTCATGATATTCTTCTCGGGCTTTTCACTTCCCAAAGCGAGTCCCGGGAGCATATCCGAACCCAGGTCGATAGAGAGGATCTGGATAACAGAAAGGGGCAGCGGGATCTTAAAGAAAAACTGCAGGATATAGGGGACGATCTCCGGTACATTAGAGGAGAGGATATAGGTGACAAACTTCTTGATATTGAAGTAGACGGTTCGCCCCTCTTCGATAGCGGAGACGATCGAACGGAAATTGTCATCCAGCAAGATCATATCGGCAGCCTCTTTGGCCACATCGGTTCCCGTTTGACCCATGGCGATACCGATATCGGCACGTTTGAGTGCCGGGGCATCATTGACCCCGTCCCCGGTCATCGCCACGACTTCACCGTTTTTTTGGAGTGCCGAAGCGATCTTGAGTTTTTGGTTACTGGCCATTCTGGCAAAGAGGATGGTCTCGTTTTTCAGCCGTTCTTGAAGGGCATCTTCGCTGAGGCTCTCCACTTCAAGCCCGGTCAAAACAGCATCAAAATCAAGCCCGATCTTGCGAGCAATAGCCTGGGCTGTTTTGGGATTATCACCTGTGATCATCATCGTACGGATACCGGCACTCTTACATTGGGAAATGGCCTCTTTGACTTCGGCACGGGGCAGGTCCATAATAGCCACAAGTCCCAACAGTGTCAGTCCCTCTTCATTGACCTCGTTGTTTTTTGCAATAGCCAAGACTCTGTAGGCTTCATCTTCAAAGGCTTCGGCACTCTTTTGCATCCGTTTTTTAGCCGTATCATCAAAAGGTTTGACCCTGCCGTCTGTATCCAAAAAGTGCGAAGACTTTTCAAAAATGACTTCGGCTGCACCTTTGGTATAGAGGATGTTTTTATTGTGATTGGTGCAAACCGAGGACATCATCTTGCGTTCACTGGTAAAAGGGATCTCATCGACTTTGACACAGCTGCTGAGATCGATCTGCCGTTTTTTGGCTGCCGCGACGATCGCCAGTTCGGTCGGGTCCCCAAAGACGCTTTGTTCATCGATGACGGCGCGGGAGTTTAAGATACCTGCTAACAGCAGTTCATCCAGGCGTTCGGATGAAGAGTCGTTGGTCGTATCAAAACTAAACTCCCCTTCGGTCGCATATCCCTCTCCGCTGATCGTCACATGCTCTCCACCCGCTAAGGTAAGCTCTTTTAGTGTCATCTCATTGCGGGTGAGGGTCCCTGTCTTGTCGGTACAGATAACGGTAGCACTCCCCAGTGTCTGAACCGAGTCCAGGTTTTTGATCAGGGCGTTACGTTTTGCCATGCGCTGGCTGGCAAGCGATAGGGAGAGGGTGATGGTGGGGAGCAACCCCTCGGGTACATTGGCTACGATAAGTGAGAGGGCGAATATGGCCGCCATAAGAAGACTCTGATCCGAAAACATGCCCAAAACAAAGAAGACGACACCCATGGCCAATGCGATCACGGTCAGGATATGGGTGATACGGATCACCTCTTTTTGCATCGGGGTGAGGGTCTTTTGGACATTTCGGGTCAGCGTTGCAATCTTACCGAACTCTGTAGCCTGTCCCGTAGCGACAACGACCGCAACACCGCTGCCTGAAACGACACTGGTACCGGCAAAGACCATATTTCTTGCATCCAGTGCCCGTGTCACCCCTGAATCATGAAGCTCACGGCGTGATGGCTTGGATTCGCCGTTAAGAGCGGAGGTATTGATATAGAGTGTCGTATTCTCAATCAATACGGCATCCGCAGCGATCTTATCCCCCTCTTCAAGGATGATGATATCTCCGGGGACAAGCTCTTTGGCATCGATCGTATGCTGTTCGCCGTCACGTAAGACGCTTACCATCGTCGGCATCAGCCGCAGCAGTGCTTCCATCGCCTTATCAGCTTTATACTCCTGCCAGAAGGTAAACGTGGCATTGATGATGACGGCTACGATGATCGCGTAACCCAGGATGTCGTTACCTTCATTGGGGACATAGTAGTTGGCGATAAAGGCCAGAAAGGCCGCCACTTCGAGTAAGATAGCAAAGAACTGCACATATTGGCGGAAATACTCCTGCAGGTAGTTCTTTTTTTTGCCGCTTTCGATCTCATTGGGACCGAAGTCTGCCAGACGGCGCTGGGCTTTTATTTGGGTCAGCCCCTCTTCACCGGTATGAAACTTCTCAAAGAGGCCGTGTTTATCAAGTTTAAACAGATCCATGGTTAATCCTCTTTGGGATAGTAGGCTATAGTGTTTACCGATGCTTCACGCATCAACTCTTCGATCGGCATCTCCCGTTTGAACAGGGAAGTGACAGAGAGCCTTTTTGCCCCGATGATAACCAGTTGGCAATCGGACTTTGCGATATGGGAGAGTATGCTTTGGGCCTCGTTGGTCGTAAAGTCATGTTTGATATGCAGTGAAAAAGGCATATAGTGGGAGAGTTTTATATAGTGCCTTAGGTTGTAGTTGATGCTACCGAGTTTGTCTCTGACCTGATGTATGTCGACATGGGCCAGTTCGTTTTTGGTAAGGTTGGATACCGAGTAGATCTCCCCGTCAGCCTGGTATGCGGATGCCAGGGTAGAAAAGAAGGTGAACTTTTTGACGGAGAGTTTATCTTTTTGGATAGAGAGGAGGATATGGTTAAGATCGACGATCTTGCCGATATTCACGATTCTGACAATTGCGATATCGACATTAAGATCCATCTTTGTCAGGGCTTCGCTAAAAGAGTGGCTGATAAAACGTTTCTTTTTTCGGGTACTGCAAAAGATCACATCGGCAAAGACAGAGTCCAGATACTCTTTGAGGACTTTTTGAAGATCCCCCTTGAGGATGATACTTTCGGTCTCGACAGATTCGGAGACCGCGATAGTCTGGATACGTTTGATGCTGGCTTGCACATCTTCTATAGCGTCTTTGCTGTTTTCGATGTGTAAAAGCACCAGCGGGAGTTGTTGGATCTGCGCAAACTTCAGAGCATAAAATGCCATACTTTCGGCTGTGATCGTACCGTTGATCGCTGCAATGACTTTCATCTACGGCTCCCTTTATAAGATTTCGGTTCGGTTTCTTCCACCCTCTTTGGCTTGATAGAGTGCCTTATCGACACGTTGGGAGAGTGTATTAAAGGTATCCTCTTGTTGAAGCTCTACAACACCGAAACTGCAGTTGATATGTCCCACTTCGGTAAAGGCAAACTTGCTGATCGCTTTACGCAGCTTTTCAGCAAGCATGAAGGCCGCATCTTTGTCTATTTCAGGTGTCAGCAGCATAAACTCTTCACCGCCCCAGCGTGCAAAGACATCGGATTGGCGGATATGGGACGCGACCAGTTTGGTGAGCTCTTTAAGTGCTAAATCTCCGATATCATGCCCATAGGTGTCGTTGATCTTTTTAAAATAGTCGATATCGAACATGATCAGAGAAAGCGGTACTTCATAGCGGTGGCTACGGTTGGACTCTTTTTCAAATAGTTCTTCAAACTTGAAGCGGTTGTAGAGTCCGGTAAGATAATCGGTCGATGCCAACCGCTCCAGCTTGATCTCCATTTCGACCCGGTCTGTGATATCTTTGCCTGTGGATACATAGGCGATGGTTGTGCCATACTCATTGGTAAGCGGTGTGATCGTCTTCTCTTCATAAAAGAGCTCACCGCTTTTTTTCTTGTTGATGATGACGCCTCTGTAGACATTGCCTTCGAGGATCGTCTCCCACAGTTTTTGCATATCAAGCTTAGAGTGCTTATCCGACTTGTAAAGACGCGGTGTCCGTCCTATAGCATCCTCTTTGGAGTAGCCGGTAAAACGGGAGAATGCCTGGTTGACATAGGTGATGACACCGGTAGTATCGGTAATCGTAACAATATCATCGATCTGTTCGATCACTTTGGAAAGTTTTTCGATCTCTTTTTCGGCTATGACGACATCACTCATATCGATCATCATACCCGAGATGATACCGTCAAGGTATTGGGCACTTATGACAACATTCTTGGTCTTCTCTTTGTGGGTGCGTAAAAGGAATTCGTAACTGTCGACCTTTTCCTCGTTTTTCAATGTCGTAACAAAGGTATCACGGTCTTTGATACGTCTGAAGATGTAGTTGTTTCCATCATCATAAATATGGTCGGGCTCCTCACAGTCAAGGATGTTGAGCAACGCTTCATTGGCATAAAGCAGCTTGCCTGTTTCATCGATTTGAAAGACACCGGTCACAGTGTTTTCAACCAGATGACGGTATTTGCTTTCAGAATGTTTAAGACCCTCTTCAAGCTCTTTTTGCTCAGTGATATCGATAATATAGCCATGCAGTTGGATCGATTCTCCGGACTCTTCACGTACGATTGTCGTCTTGTCATAAACCCAGTGGATATGTCCCTCTTTGGAGATGATACGGTAGGGTTGATGGATCAAAGTCTCTTTGTTGTCAGCGATCGCTTTTTCAACCTCTTTGGTTACCCGTTCGATATCTTCGGGGTGGATCACTTCCGGATAGCTGACACTCCCCTCGATAAAGGTAAGATCACTATATCCGAATAGATCGGCTACATTCGGGGATACATAGTGAACCGGCCAGTTGTCTTCGTTTTTCCAGGTGAAGACGATGACGGGGCCGGTGACAAAGAGGTTCCTTTCGTTTCGTAAACTCTGTGTCACGTTTTTCAGATCCGCTTCAAGCAGTTTACGGGAGGTGATATCTTTAAAGAGCGTTATAGAACCCTCATAGCTGTTATGGACCAGTAACGGAGTCGTTGTGTACTCTACGTGAATAAGGCGGCCGCTTTTGGTTACAAAGGTGTTGTCATCCCTGTGTACCTGCTGCATGGTCTGGTTAGAGTGATGGATCGGGCAATCTTCTTCATCGATATAGTTGCCTTCGCTGTCGCCATGTTGAAGAAGTTTATGGTTACGCCGGTTGAGCAACTCAGCAGATGAGTACTCCAAAAGTTCGACAGCCTTGTTATTGACATAGGAGGTCTTCTCATTTTTATCAAGGATAAACAGACCGTCTCCCAGGCTGTTGATGATGGCACGTAAACGGGATGAGAGCAGTTCGAAACGGCGGGCAATACTCAAACCGAAGGGTAAGGAGATCAGGATGACGATCAGTGCTATGAGCATAAATTCACGATTGAGTTCCGACTTTTGGCTGTTTATAAGGGCTGTATTGAGTTGGGCTACTAGGAAATATTGGGAGGAGGGGGCAAAGAAGAGCCGCTTTGAAAAGAGGTGGTCATTACTGAACGACTCGGACGCCAAAATAGCTGATGCGACCTCGGGCATCTCATCATGAAGCGTGTGCTTTTTGCCCAGTTCCCGCGACCAGTTGTAGATAGTATTGGTGTGCAGGATGAAATTTCCCCTGGCATCGGTCATGTAGAGGTGATACATAGCAGAGTCCTGAAACTGTCTGAGAAACTTCTGCATAAAGATGTTTATGACGAGCATACCGCTGCGTTTACCGTTAATAAAGAGTGGGGTTCCGATACGCATGGTCGGCTGTAACGGACGGACGATCTTGCCGTGCTCGATATTGAGGTCTATCGGCGTGTAGAGTACGGCACCTTGGGGAAGCTGAGCAATCTCCTTGACATAGTAGCGCTTTTTTTTGTTTTGCAGTTTTTTGTCACTGATGATGAAAGGGGGTGCAGCGATATCGTGACGTTCTACCCTTAGCTGCTCCTGGCCATTATTGTCGATGTAGCGTATCTGCATCATATCATCATGCGATTTTGCACGGTCAAGCAGATACTCATGGGCCTTTTTGATAAGGTCGGGATGCTTCTTTTGATACCCTTGGATACACTCACTAAACAGAGGGCTTTTGGCAAGGGTCTGGACTTCGCGGTGGTAGTGCTCGATACGGCTTTTTATCATCGCTTCATGAAAATTTAGCTGCTTTTGTGCCGATTGCAGGAAACGTGTCTCCAGGTTTCCTCCCAGTTGAAGATAGCTGACGATGTAATAGAGTATAACGATAACCAAGCCAAAAAATGAGAAAAGAAAATAGATCTGCTTACTGTTGAAGCCCTGCATATTTGCGCCTTTGCAACTGCTTCCGGGAGGAAGCTCTATAGTTTTAGTATACTCTTAGTTTTTTAAACTATCTTTACGGGCTGACAGCTCTTTGGCAAACTGCTGCATGTCAACCACCTGATCCACTTCATCGACGATCTCGACACCCAAAAGGGTCTCAATCGCATCTTCCAGGGTAACGATACCCATATACTGGTTGTAAGCATCCTCGACAATGAAAAGGTGCTCCTGTCTTTTGATAAAAAGATACATAAGGTAAAAGACGGGGATCTTCTCTGAAACTTTGAATACCGGTTTCATAATGGTCTGTAAAGGTTCTCTTCCGTCATCCTTGGAGAGGTTGGCTTTGAGGATTTCCCTCGAAAAAAGGACCCCTTCGATATGGTCACCTCTATCGATATAAGCGGGGATTCTTGAGAAGGTAAAGATATCCTGCTGATCGAGTGCCGAATCGATCGGCTGGGTGGCATCGAGGGCAAAGACGACGGAACGTGGAGTCAGAATATCACTGACCCGTATCTGCTTAAGCTGCAGAAGGTTCTTAATGAGGTTCTCCTCTTTCTCCTCCAAGAGCCCCAGCTCCTCACTGATTTGTGCCATGGCCGCGATCTCTTCTCTCGAAGGTGCTACCGCACTGCTTTTAAGCCCCCGGGTTAAAAGCTTGGAGAGCCATAAAAACGGCTGTAAAAGCCACATCAGAAAGCTAATAAGCGCTGCAGAAACAGGTGCAAGCTCTCTCCAATAGCTGGCCCCGATCGTCTTGGGGATGATCTCTGAAAAGTAAAGGATCAACAGGGTCAGAACGATTGCGATGACTGTCTGCCACTGGTTCCCGAAGATCTGTACCGCCTCGGCTCCGACACCGGCCGCTCCCATAGTATGCGCAATCGTATTTAAAATCAAGATAGAGGAGATCGCGGTATCGAGATGTTCCTTGATATAGTGGAGCCGTTCCTTATGCTTTGAATCGGGCAAAGATGCGATATACGAAGGGGTAAGTGAAAGGAGTACGGCCTCCAGTACTGAACAGACAAAAGAGACTAAAAGGGCTAAAAAGAGATAAAAAAGGAGCATACTCAACGGCACACCTTGCAGGTTTTTTTACTATTATACACTTATTCGGTGGCCGTTGGGGTATCAGGGTTCTTATCTGCGGATTTTTCTTTCGCTGCTTGCGCCTTTTGGGCTTTTTTGCGTGCCTTCTCCTGGGCGTAGGCCTCTTTACTCGCTTTGGCTTCGGCTTTAACTGTTTCCCATGAGCTGTTGACCTTCTTCTCTACAGTTGCGCACTCCTGCTTCTTTTCACTTTGCCAAAGCGCCTCGTCGGGTTTGGGACAGGCTCTGACACACTCTCCGCAGTAGATACAGACATAGGGGGAGTAGTTATAGCTCTGCGTACCGTCCATGTTTTGGTTGAAGACGATAGCTTGCGGAGGACACGCTTTTTCGCACTTATTGCAAAAGATACAATCCTCGGCGCTGTATTCGATCAGACCCCGGTAATCTTTGGGCAGGGTGATCGGCTCTTTGGGATAGTTATGGGTATGCACCGGTCTGAAGAGATTCAAAAAGGCGTTGATCAAAGCTTTTAACATAATAGCCTCCTATTTCGCCGTACAGGACATGCAGGGATCAAACGAGGCCAAAATTGCCGGGGCATCGGCATATTCGGCTCCTTTAAAGACCTCAATCATTGCCGGTACGGCAGAGAAGGTAGGCGTTTTGATCCTGACACGGTCAAGTATAGGCTTACCCGAACCTCTAAGCAGATAAAAGAGCTCTCCGCGCGGTGCCTCGACTCGGACGACACTCTCTCCGTTTGGCTTGCCTTTGACCTTTTCCATGATCTCACCGGATGGAAGGTTGTCGACGATATTCAGACACATTTGGATGCTGATCTGAATCTCTTTTAACCGTACCATATTGCGGGCATAGATATCGCCCGTGGTATCGGTGATCATCTCATAACCGACAGCCTCATAGGGGAGATCGTAGCTCTCTGATCTGACATCGGTTGCCAATCCGCTGGCCCGGGCCAAGGGACCCAGGGCGTTATAGGTATAGGCATCTTCAAGTGTCAGGACGCCGATCCCCTTATATTTTAAAGAGAGCGACCAGTTGTTGCTGAAAAGCTCGAAAAGGTTATCGATCTTGGGCTGCAGAAGGTTCAGGTTCTTTTTCAACAGGGCAGCCGTTTCGGGAGTCAGGTCCCGGTTGACCCCGCCGATAGCGATATAGTCAAACTGCACACGGTTGCCGCTGATGGCTTCTTGGATATCCATGACCAGTTCCCTGTCGGCCATCGTCTGCATAAACAACGCTTCAAAGCCCGCATTTTCTGCAACATGGGCGAGGCAGAGCATATGCGAGTGGATACGGTCAAGCTCCACCATCAGCATACGCAGGTATTTGATCTTGTCGTTGGTATGGTGTTCTAAAAGCTGTTCGACACCAAGTGTATAGGAAAGAGAGTGTGTAATGGCACAGAGTCCGCAGACACGGGCGACGACATAGCCGACCTGCTTGAACTCAAATTGGGAGCTACACGCCTTTTCGACACCGCGGTGGACAAAACCGACATCGGCATCGACACCGATGATACGTTCGTTCTCACACTCGAACTTGAAACGGATCGGTTCCAACAGTGAAATATGCTGGGACCCCAACGGGATATTGACCGTCTTTTTCTCTTTAGGCATCAGCTCCTCCTTGGCGGCAACGAAGCGGGGTTGTTACAGAGTCTTCATCCAGGTAAAGCCCCTTGGCTGCCCCCTCTATAAAGAGCCCGAAGAGATCGACGATCTCACGCTCACCCATATATGCGGAAGGGATGAACGGGGTGACCGAAGGTATCTGGGCATCTTCACTGACCGTCACGAAAAAGCTGACGATACTGTTTTTGACACCATATTCGGAGAAGATCCACTGCAGCTCCAGCGTCCCGTCACAGTTGTCGATACCGTTGACAGTCAGAAAGTGCCACTTTTTGGGGTCATAAAAACTTTTGATATCGGTTACGATACGCTCTAAGCTACTTTCAATCTTCTGCATCACTATCCTCCTTGGGGGATTCACTCTTGATCTTTCGTGCCATATCGGTGCGGTCCGTGCTCTTGCCTCTTTGTCGCAGTGAACCAAAGAGCTTGAACGGTTTTTCGATCTCTTTGGTTTTGGCTTCCAGGATCTCCAAAGCTTTGATCACACCGTCTACGATCAGCTGTGGTGTTGAGGCACATCCAGGGACATAGACGTCCACGGGGATATAGTTGTCAATACCGTCTTCGACATTATACATACCGTTAAAGACACCGCCGGTCGTGGTGCACGAACCTACGGCAACGACGACCTTGGGTTCGGGCATGAGGGTATAAAGCTCTACAAGGCGTTCCCGTGAGCGCATCGTTACGGGTCCGGTTACCAAAAAGATATCGGACTGTTTGGGATTGCCGCTATTGATAACTCCGAAACGCTCCAGGTCATACTTGGGCGCCAACGCGGCCAGGATCTCGATATCACATCCGTTACAGCTTCCTGCATTGTAGTGAAGGATCCATGGGGATTTTTTGCGAAACGTGTTAAAGAACTTCATAATACGATCCATAAGATATTGATCAGCCCCAATGAAACAGGCAGAAGATAGAAGATACGCAAAAGATGGCCCATCCTGATACGTGCCGTAGCATTATCGATCATATTGACCACTAAAAAGGTACCCAAAGCCAAAGCGGCTCCGATCCAAAGATCCGAACCGCCAAAAAGCATGATCAGAGCATAGACAAAACAGTACTCCAAAAGCTTAGCCATATAGAGGAATTCGTAAAAGAGTCCGCTGTACTCGATCTCGACACCGCCTACGATCTCCTGATGCGCCTCTGCCGCGTCGAAAGGTGATTTTTTGAGTTTGATCAAAACCACAAAAAGCAGGGAGACAAAAAGCAGCGGTAGCAGCGTGATCTGGGCAGGACTGTGCATCACAGCAGCCGCCTCGAACGTGCCGTTTTGCAGATAAAATCCTATCGCTACAAGTATGAGAATAGGTTCATAAGCCAGCAGCGTCATCAACTCACGGTTGGCACCGATATGGGAGTAGACCGAGCGGACACTAAATCCTGCCAGTACCAGCATCACCGTGGAAAAGAGGTGCAAAAAGATGACATAAAGCAGGTGCCATCCTAAAAGCAGTCCCGCCAGACTCAGCCACAGCGCAAAGAAGTGTGCCAGACCGAGCATGATATGGGTCTCATGGATGATCGTCGTACGTTTGTCCATCAGTTTGAACATATCATAAAAGGGCTGCAGTATCGGCGGACCCATACGGCGCTGCATGCGCGCTTTGACTTTGCGTTCGATACCGTAGATGACACCGCCCAGGACAGGGGCCAAAAGAATCAGTATCCAGCTCATGAGAGACCTCCGCTGACGGCTATAAAGGCAAACCCCAAGGTAAAGAGTAGCGGGATCAGCCTGCTTAAGCTTTGTGGCGGGGAGAAGTAAAGCAGTGCCGCATTGAAATTGTTGACTTCCCCGCAGTGGTAGGTACGGCTTTTGTCAAAGCGTTCCAATCGATACTTGACCCAGGGGAGAAAAAGAAGCAGCAGCAGCGGCAGGGCCAGATAGTAGAGTGACCCGGCACGGTAGATAGAGAAGAACCAAAGGGTCAACGCTGCGAGCAAAAGTGCCAACACAGAGAGGGTAAGAGTGTAGGTGAAACCCAAAGAAGCTACTGTTTCCTGCCTTGTTTCATTGTGTTGCAGCAGTGCCGAGGCGATCTTAAAATATAGAAGCACCATGATAGCACTTCCGATGATAAGTGTCAGAAGGGGAAGGATCAGGTAGGGTTTGAGACTCAGCAGCTCAGTCAGGTGCTCCAGTGCCAGCAGTTTTCCCATAAAAAGTCCAAAAGGTGGCAGACTCAAGGAGATAAACCCGATCAGCAAAAAAGTAACGATGACGGGGTTTTGGGAGACCAGACCCTTCATCTGCCCGATACTTTTAGCATGGTGCAGTTTTTCCACGACGCCGGCACTCAAAAAGAGCAGCGCTTTGGAAAGCGCGTGAAAAAGCATCAAAACGGTCGCGATAAAAAGTGCCTGTTGCGTTCCCAGTGCCGCCATACTCATCATCAGAGCCAAAAGTGCGATCGTCGAATAACCCAAAACCTCTTTGAGCTGATCTTTTGCCAATGCGAGATAGGAGGCCGTGGCAAAGATAAAGCCGCCAAGTATGAGGATCGAATCCCCCAGAAGCGTTCCGGCAATAAGCGGTGCAAACTTGATGATCATATAGGGTGCGATCTTGACCATCGTCGCCGAATGCAGCATAGCACTGACGGGTGTCGGTGCGACCATGGCACCGATAAGCCAGCGGTCAAAGGGAATAGAAGCGCCTTTAACCAGTGCCGCCATAGAGACAAAGGCGATGCCAAAGAGCAGTCCTCCTCCCTGAAGAGCAGCAATGGTATCAAAATAGGTCGTATGGAGAGTCCGGATAAAGATCAAGGCACCTATGAGGATGACGATACCGCCGATCTGGTTCATCCATAGGGCTTTGAGCGCATTAGCCCGGGAAGTTTCATCGGCCCTGTAGGCGATCAGCAGGTAAGAGGCCAGGGTCGTCATCTCAAACAGGAAGAAGAAAAGCAAAAGATCATTGGCCGCAACGATCAGGTTCATAATAGGCAAAAAGAGAAGCAGGTAGAGGATAAAAAGACGCTTTTTCAGATCCGATACCGGTTCGGATGCGATATATTTGACCGCATAGAGGATGATAACGCTGCCGACGATATTGATGATCAAAAACATCGTCTTGGAGAGTTGATCGATGAGCAGATCAGGGTGGGCCGTATGGGATAAGGTACTCTCTATATAAAGGTATAAAAGCAGCTGGCTTAGGGCCAAAAGCGCTACAAGCATATGCTTGAACTGCTTGCCCTGCCATAAAAAGTAAAGCAGCAGCAGTACGTCGGCGATGATAATGAGCTGTTTTAAAGGCTGCGCAAAATAGAAAAGCATTTCGGTGGGCTCTTGAACCAGGAAATAGGTGAGAGTCCACAGGATTAGGAGGTTGAGTGTAACAAATCCGAATCGAAATTTTTGAGACGGAGTTATCAGGACTAAAAAAGCTATGACGGCAGGTGATAAAAGAAGCAAAAGAAAAAGCTGCATGATGAGACCCCTTGAAAGATCACTTTTTATTATACTTGATTGAGAATGAAAGTCAACATCTTCAGTTGAAAACTTTGCGGTATCTTAGAGAGAGAAAAACCTGCACCCCTTGCCGCAATAGTAGTGATATCCGGAGTTTTCTGTTATAATTTAACAGAATTAAGGGGAAATGATAGATGCGATACGGGAAAGTTACGATAAATTTTTTGATTATTGCCGGTTTTATCGGCTTTGTGGATACGGCCGCTTTTATTCAACACACCCTTGTGCTGAAGGTAACAGTCTTTCCCCGCTATTTCATTGTCCCGTCACTTTTGGGTCTGATCTTCGGTTCGATCATCGTTTTGATCATCTATTATCATGCCAAAGCGAGAGACACGGTCAAATTTGAAAGCCTGGCAAAGAAAGATTATCTTACCAATACGCTTAACCGGTACGGCGTAGAGCTGCTGTTTGAACAGGAAGAGAAACGTTTTCACAGAACGCAAAAACCCTTTTCTATCATTATGTTTGATATCGACCGTTTTAAGATGATCAATGACCGGTATGGTCATAAAGAGGGTGACAGAGTTCTTAAAGAGCTGACGCAGTGCGTCAAAAGCGAGTTAAGGGAGATGGATATCCTTTCGCGCTGGGGCGGGGAAGAGTTCATCGTACTGCTTCCGGAAGCGGGTACAGATGATATCGAAGAGATCAGCGAACGTATCCGCAGGCGCGTAGCGGAGTATGATTTTAAATTGGATATGGCGGTAACTATCAGCCTGGGGATCATTACCGCTACTAAACAGTGCGAGATACACTGCCTGATAGAAAAAGCGGATGAAGCACTCTACCGGGCCAAAGAGCGTGGACGTAACAGGGTGGAAAAAGCTTCCGCTGTGTAATCTCTCTTCACGACCTTCTATCTACTTCCTTTACATACGATAGGATTTGTTATACCGCTGACAAAGCGGTGTGATCGCCTAAAAGTTTTTAAAACAGACAGCAGTTGTATAAAAATTAATCATTGTTTCTCCCCGATACCGGTCTCTTATTTGTACAATTTTCCAAACAATCGATAATGACATTTGTAGGAAAAAAATTATGAGCAGACAGATGAACGAGATCAAGACGATGCATCTTAAAGAGGATGCCTCTCCGCTGATTAAATATATGACCCCTGTAAAAGAGAATAGGGAAAAACTAAATGATCTGACAAAGAACTGGGATACCCTATCACTGCTAAGCAAACTGGGTGAAGCGGGTGTCAATATGGATGAGATCAAGAACAACTTCACCAAGCTCTCTTCAGAACTGATCGACAACCTAGCCAACGAGATGCTCAAAAAGAGTGTCAGCGAGATGACCTCCAAGGCGCAGGTCGCTGTGGATATTGTTATCAGAAACCTTTTTGAACGTACGGCCGATATCGGATTTTTGGCTACGGATGAGGATGTCCGCGACTTTTTGCGTTCTACCAAGACACGCTACAGCCAAGGGTATAACGACCGTATCGGTGCGATCAAAAACCGTTTCAAAGAGTATGTACAAAAGTACAGTGTCTATTTCGATATCATATTGATGAATACGCACGGGGATGTTTTGGCCAATATCGATGAGGGCAACAACGTCGACCGTTCGGAAGATCCTATCATCAACGAGGCGATCCATACAGGAAAGGAGTATGTGGAGACCTATAAGTACCATGACTTTTTGCCCCAGTATAAAAAGACACTCGTCTACTCCTACAAAGTGACCGAGTCCAATGATAAAGACTCCGATGTTTTGGGTGTACTCTGTCTCTGTTTTCGTTTTACGGATGAGATGAAGTCGGTCTTTAACAACCTTGTCAACGAAGAGAACAAAGAGTGTATTACTTTGCTGGACAAAAACGGCGAAGTGATCGCCAGCAGCGACAAATACCATGTACCGCTTGGCGCGAAACTGGAGCGCGTGATCAATATGCCCTATAAGGTGATCTCGTTCGGGGGGCGCGATTACCTGGCCAAAAGCTGTCTGACCAACGGTTATCAGGGCTTTTTCGGTCTGGGATGGTTCGGTCATATCATGGTGCCTTTGGATCACGCTTTTGAACAGATGGGCAACGATACGTTTGAGGTGAGCCAGGAACTGCTTTTGGCTATTTTACAAAACGGCAAGCAGTTTAGCAGTGAGCTTAAAAGCATCCCGCTGCAGGCAAACAGTATCCAGTATAACTTAAACCGTGCGATCTGGAACGGTAATATCAAGCAAAGCAATACCAAGCGGACCGATAACAAACAGTTCTCCCGCTCTCTGCTTTTGGAGATCCGACAGACGGGGGAAAACACGAAAAACATCATCGGTTCCTCCATCGCCAACCTGACCAAGACGATGGTACTGGGTGATACGGTGTTTCTTGCGGATCTTGTTGTGGATATCATGGACCGAAACCTCTATGAACGCGCCAATGACTGCCGCTGGTGGGCTTTGACATCG